>NZ_OOGT01000259.1 GCF_900323515.1 Acinetobacter stercoris
CGCGAGAGATTTGTTATTTCATCACATGATTTAGATCAATAATAAAATAAATATCCGATGAGAATAGAAGAAGCGGTTTGAAATGTAATATAGCTATATGTCTGTATTTTGAACACTGGGTGTTATTTATACATTTAACGCTTTTTTTACGGAATCTGTTTAATTCGTCATAATTCATTATTAGATTCAATTGAAAGTATAATGGGTTAACCAAAGACGACTTGGATGTTTAGAGATAGATATCTTCAAATCTTGTGCTGCTTTGAATAGATAGTTCTGATCTGACGATCAGGTTACCAAATTGAAATATTCATAAATCTTTTGAATAAAATAAAAAACCAGCATCAGCTGGTTTTTGTTTAGTAATTAATTTTTTTTGTGGTAAAGCCAGTAGTAACTCGCATAGCATCCAGCCATGAAAACCAGGCAACCAATAAATCCTGAAATCATCTCAGGGTCACATGCCATACTTAGACCTGTAGCAGTACAGGTAATGAAGCCCAAAATAGGAACGAATGGATACCATGGCGTTTTAAATTTGAGATCATCCAGGTGGTGTCCAGATTTGAGCCAGCGTTTACGGAAATTGTACTGGCTCCAGCAAATACTCATCCAGACAATCACCATAGTAAATGCAGCAACACCAAGCAGGTTTTTGAAGATGACATCTGCACCAAATTGTTCTGATAATAATCCAGGTAAGCCTCCTATCATTGTCACTAGGATTGCAATGACAGGTGTACCTGATTTAGTCAGTTTTGAAAAAACCTTTGGTAACTGATTTTGAACAGATAAAGCCCACATCATCCGTGACGCAGCATACAAACCAGAATTTGCTGTAGAAAGTAAGGCTGTGATAATCACAAAACGCATAATATCTTCTGCATATGGGATTCCGATAAAGTTAAATACGGTTACAAAGGGGCTATTGCTTAAACCTTGGCTATGATCACCTGTTAGTCCAGCATCTTGATAAGGAAGCAAAGAACTAATGACAATAATTGTCCCTACAAAAAAGATCATCAAACGCCAGACGGCAGCATGGATGGCTTTAGGTACATTTTTTTCAGGATTTTCAGCCTCGCCAGCGGCAATACCGATCATTTCCGTCCCATTAAATGCAAAGTTGACGATCAACATAGTTGCAAAAATCGGAAATAACCCATTTGGAAACCAGCCATGTGCAGTTAAATTATGAAAGAGTGGTGCAGATTCATAACCTTTAAATGGTAGCAGACCAAATATTGCTGCTAAACCGAGTAAAATAAAGATAAGGACAGTTGCGACCTTGACAAAAGAGAGCCAAAACTCGGATTCTGCAAAAAAACGCGTTGATGTCAGGTTTGAAATAAGTACAGCGATAATAAAAATCAGTGTCCATAACCATATGGATGTGGTTGGAAACCATTCCTGCATGAGTAGGGCAGCAGCAGTAAATTCGGTTCCTAACGTTGCAGACCAGCCAAGCCAGTACATCCACGAAACCATATAACCTGTACCTGGTCCAATATTGTGCGAGGCAAATGCACCAAATGAACCAGAAACAGGCAGATTGACTGCTAATTCACCTAAACAGAGCATTACCATATAGGCGATTAAGCCACCGATGATATAAGAGATGACTGCACCCATTGGTCCTGCTTGCGAAATTACCTGTCCTGAGCTTAAAAATAATCCAGTCCCGATCGCGCCACCTAATGAAAGCATAATTAAGTGACGTTTGGTCATGGAGCGTTTTAAGGCAATAGAGCCTCCCTCAGCTGAACCATGCTGAGTAAATTGATCGGGAGATTGCATAATCTTGGTAAAATATTAAAAAATATATTTTAATGTAATCTTATCTGATTCACAAAACTGTAAAGTACAACTGTTAAGCAAAACAAATAGATAATTAGTATTACTTCAGGATCAACTTATGTATCTACCAGAACATTTTCAGGAAAATGAAATTGAACAACTATACTGTTTAATAAAATTGTACCCACTTGGTAGTTTAATAATCCATGCAAATGGAGAATTAGAAGCTAATCATTTACCTTTTGAGTTAGATATCAAAAATAATCAGCTTCGGGCACATATTGCAAAAGCGAATCCTTTGTATGAACTTTTAAAACAAAATGAAAGCATAGATACTCTAATCATTTTCCAGGCAGAAAACTCTTATATTTCACCAAATTGGTATTTGGAAAAAGCCATTCATCATCGTGCTGTCCCGACATGGAACTATCGTGTTGTACATATTCGTGGGAAATGTAGATTCGTCGATGACGAAAAATATTTACGGGGAGTATTAGCTAGATTGACCAGAGAGCACGAAAACTCTCAACCTGTACCTTGGCGGATGACAGACGCGCCTGAAGATTATATCCGGAAACAATTAGCAAATATTGCAGCGATTGAAATCAATATACTGGATATAAAAGGAAAATTTAAACTAAGTCAAAATAGAACTGAAGCAGATATCAGAAATGTTGCACAGGCTTTAACGGAGCAGCATAAAACAGAACTGGCAGAAGAAATGCTAAAACAGTTAAATAAATAGATGATGGCGACCCTACGGGGATTCGAACCCCGGTTACCGCCGTGAAAGGGCGATGTCCTAGGCCTCTAGACGATAGGGTCGTTGGAGGATGGCGGTATCTTATTGATCCGCCACCAAAGTGTCAAGTAAGTAAGGGGAGAGTTTGTTCAAAATATAGCAAAACAGTTCGGCTGTCTTCTGAGTATCATATAAAGCCGAGTGTGCTTCCTTGCCATCGAACTCGATTCCAGCCTGAATACATGATTTTGCCAGTACAGTTTGACCAAACATCACTGCACTTAAGGTCACTGTATCAAAGACGGAAAAGCTATGAAACGGATTTTGGTTTTTTGTACCCGTGCGATCAATTGCTGCTTTTAAAAAGCCAAGATCAAAATGTGCATTGTGACCGACTAAAATAGCATGTGTACATTGTTGCTTTCTGCGGACCTCATTGACAGATTTGAAAATACGCTTTAATGCCGTTTTTTCATCTTCAGCCATCGCAACCCGCATAGGGTTAAATGGATCTACACCAATAAAATCAAGCGATCTGCGATCTAAATGAGCCCCTTCAAAGGGATTGATATGTGCATGATACGCTTCACCAGGTACAAAATTACCTTGTTCATCATAAACGATAGGAATACATGCAATTTCTAGCAATGCATCCGTTTCGGCATTAAAACCTGCTGTTTCGACATCGACCACAACGGGTAAAAATCCTCGAAAACGTTGCCCGATAACAGGTTGAACGTCAGTTGTCACACTTTTCTCCATTGGATAGTATTACCAGCATATAGTGGAATGATTTTTTCACCATCCAAATAGTCTAAACTTTCAGGAATAACCTGATCTTCTTTTACCAAAGTAATGGTTTCGGTATTACGGGCCAAGCCATAAAAATCCGCACCAAAGTGGCTAGCAAAGCCCTCTAAGCGTTCAATTCGACCTGCCTGGTCAAATGCCTGGGCATAAAGTTCAATTGCTGTTGGGGCACTATAGCATCCAGCACACCCACATGCATTTTCTTTTGCATTTTTAGAGTGTGGTGCACTGTCTGTACCTAAGAAAAATTTAGGATTACCACTGGTTGCAACTTCTAGTAAAGTCTGTTGATGTGTCTGGCGCTTTAAAATCGGCAGGCAATAAAAATGCGGTTTAATTCCACCGACAAGCATGTCATTACGGTTAAATAATAAATGTTGTGGTGTGATCGTCGCAGCAACATTTCTATCCTGCTCCAGAACAAAGTGGGCGGCATCTTTAGTCGTAATATGTTCCAGCACCACTTTTAGGTCAGGAAATTGTTTTAAAAGAGGGGAGAGAACTTCATCTAAAAACCGTTTTTCTCTGTCGAAAATATCGACATGATGATGAGTAACCTCACCATGTAACAATAGTGGAACCTGATATTTTTCAAGTTGTTCGATTACAGCATAGACTTTGCGTATATCACTGACGCCATTATCAGAATTGGTAGTAGCGCCTGCCGGATATAACTTGATCGCATTCACATGTTGTGATTCTTTGATTTTTCGAACTTCATCAGGCGATGTACTATCTGTAAAATATAAGACCATGCGCGGATCAAAAATTATTCCAGCCGGGACATGAGCCATGATTCTGTCTCTATAAGCGAGAGCTTCTTCAACAGTTTTTACAGGAGGCACAAGATTTGGCATACAAATCGCGCGAGAAAACTGTTTGGCTAAGTCAGGAACTGTGCGTTTAAGAGCGAGACCATCACGAAGATGAGAGTGCCAATCATCAGGCTGAAGTAGAGTAATTGTATTCAAGGCAATTCATACTAAAAAATAAAACAAATGATAATGCAAATAGACAAAAAATGGTAACCGCTAATTTTGATAAAAAAACTTGAATAACGAATAAAAAACAGATAAATAGATTGTTTTTTATTCATATGCCTGTCATAAAATTCATCTATTTCACATAAAAGTTGAATATCTGTAGATGATTATGATGAGACAAATAAAAAGCATGATGTAGAAAATTACTTCATTTTTAAAAATAGATGGCTAAAATTTATGAAAATATTNAACCATTTGGTCTAATTTGAATAGGGGGGGGCTAAATAAATAT
>NZ_OOGT01000340.1 GCF_900323515.1 Acinetobacter stercoris
ATTTTTCTGTCTCGGACGATCCATTGGTAGCCAAGATATACGAAGCTTTTCGATATTCTTCTTGTGTTCAAGGTCGTAATGGTCTGATCAGTAATCCCATTCTAAAAATTCAGGAAGAAGAAATCAGAGATAACTCTTTAAAAAATTTAGGAAGTGTTTTTGATTTATCCCAAAGTATCCTACACAGAAACAGTAATAAAAAGGTATTTGATAAATTTAATGCTCCTCATTCTTCACAACCCAATATTGAAGAAGCTGCTCAAACAATTGATCAAGATATAGGTGAAATTCATCAAAGTAAAACTCTATCAGAAACTCAAAAGAAACTACTTGTTCAGTCTCGTCTAGGCCAAGGACAATTCAGAAAGGACTTACTTAAAAACTTTAATTCTGCTTGTCTCTTAACTGGAATTAAACATGAATCTTTACTTCTGGCAAGCCATATAAAACCATGGAGTGATTGCACAAATGAAGAGCGGTTAGATGCGAGAAATGGTTTGTTATTATCTCCCTTAGTGGATAAACTGTTTGACCGTTATTTTATAACTTTCAATCCTGATACTTTAAGGCTAATTATGGTCGATGACCCTTTAATCCTTGAAATTATCATTAATCATCAGCTCTTAGATTTTGTGATTAAACCACCTTTTAAGAATAAACACCTTGAAAAGTTTAAAGAGTATATGACACATCATTATCGTAAATTTCATGAAATTAATGAGAAGAGATATGCCAAAAAGTAATTTAGAGCAAGCTGAAGAAATCCAAGACTTATTAATATCTAAGGGCTTCACATGGGATAGCCACGAACAAGCCAGAGAAAAAGTGTTGGAAGAAATTAATGAACTCTTTCAAGAAATTAATGCTCCTGTAACTAATCGAGATCGATTAGAAGATGAGTTTGGTGATTGTCTTTTTTCACTCATAAACTTGGCTTGTCGTTTAAACTTGAATTCAGAAAAATGTCTAGGTATTGCAATCTCAAAATTTCAAAAACGTATTAATCATGTTGAAGATCAAGCCAAGGAAAATGGTTTGACTTTAAAAGATGTTACCCTTGAACAAATGCTCCAGTGGTGGAAAGAGGCAAAAAAATAAACTGTTATTGATACTACAATTATTCAATGTTAAAAAGTTAAACCTTATATATATCAAACACTTAAAATACCCACCCTTGTTTTTTAGCAATTTCCTGTGCATCTTCTCTCAATCTGTTTAGCTCACTATAAACATCACTATCAAGTTTAGGTCTTACTTTCTTAAACTTCTCTTCCAACAAATCCAAGCTTCTCATTAACATTTCAAATATCAATTGTTGCTTACCTTGCTTATTTGCTGCCAAGAATGGAACATGATCAATCTTTAAACGGAAATCCATTTCTCGCTTTTTAAATGAATACATTACTCTTTCACTAAAACCTCTATTCCCCATCATTATGGTAATACATCTCCATTTATCCAATGGAATATTATATTCTCTTTTTTCTAACTCCTGCACCATTTCACGTGATATTTCATTTTGTGTTCCTCCCAATACAAGTATGTCTTCTTCTGTCAAGACATCTTTACTGAGCTCCATAGACATCCAAAAATCCATATATATTCCTTTATCTAATATTTTGATTTATTTAAAATTAGTATTTTTCAATAAAGTAACTAATAAAAATGAAACTATTGTGTCTATTTCCCGATACCCAATATTTATATGAATCGTTTAAATTAAACAATTATTTTACATTAATAGCAAAAAGCCCATCTTTCGATGAGCCTTTTTTATGGTCGATATTTGATTACTCGACGACCAATCTAATATAAAAATAGCACTTGCCTTGTACAAGGTCAAATATCCTTTAAATTTGATATATTATGTTTAAAAATAAATCATATTTTGATAAATTTCTTCTTAATTGAATATCATAATTTTTCTATGAAACATCTTAAAGTTGTTGCTGCTGTGATCCATCATGAAGGTAAAATTTTATGTGCTCAAAAAGGTACACATAAATACGATTATTTAGCCAATAAATTTGAATTCCCTGGTGGCAAAGTAGAGTCAAATGAATCTAATGAAACAGCCATTATCAGAGAAATTAAAGAAGAATTAAATTTATCAATCAGTACGG
>NZ_OOGT01000110.1 GCF_900323515.1 Acinetobacter stercoris
TACCAGACAATGTAACTTGATTTAGTTTATGCGAGAACGTAAACTTCAGATTCAAAGCAGTCAACTGTTAATAACTCATTTGGCGAAAGCACAGGCATTTAAAATAAGACCTGAGTGATTAACCATCCCAGTTGTGCTGGCGACCATAGCAAGAGTGAACCACCTGATCCCATCCCGAACTCAGAAGTGAAACCTCTTCGCGCTGATGGTAGTGTGGGGTTACCCATGTGAGAGTAAGTCATCGCCAGCTCATTATTCAAGGCACCCTGATTCAATAGAATCAGGGTGCTTTTTTTATGGGGATATAATAAAAATGTAGCAGTTTTGTAGAATACGAGACATGTTTCATAATTCACGTGAAAATAAATTACTACTTAACTCTAATAACACTAGCTTATTTTACTGATTTATATATTTTAATAATGATAATAACAACTTTGATTAAATGGGGTTGCTGTGTTTATAACAATTACTCAATTATGTGGGGGAATCGGTCTTTTCTTATTAGGCATGGCTCTAATGACGGATAGCCTGAAGGAAATGGCTGGCGAGACAATTCGTGTCTGGCTATCAAAATTTACTGGATCAACATTTAAAGCAGTAATCACAGGAATGGTTTTAACACTAATTGTCCAATCCTCAACAGCGACAACTTTAGCGACTATAGGTTTTGTAAGTGCTGGTGTGCTAAGTTTTGCTCATGCGATCGGTGTTGTTATTGGTGCAAGTTTGGGGAGTACTAGTACAGGATGGATGGTTGCATTTTTAGGCGTAAAATTTTCTATTGCACAAATCGCATTACCTTTAATTGCATTAGGGGCAATACTTAAATTATTTGCAAAAGGTCGTTTAGCTTTATTAGGATTAACTATTTCAGGATTTGGTTTGATTTTCTTTGGTATTGAAATTTTACAGATAGCGATGTCTGATTTTGCTTCCAAAGTTAATCTTGCACAATATTCAAGTGATACTTTTTTTAGTCAATGTTTGATTATAGTCATTGGTATTGTAATGACTATCTTGATGCAATCCTCTAGTGCAGCAGTAACAGCAACTATTGCTGCACTTGCAACGAATGCAATTGATTTACAACAGGCATTATGTCTGGTTATCGGTTTAAATATAGGTACGGTATTTACCTCTGTTTTGGCTGGAATAAGTTCAACAGTAGATGCTAAACGTACCGCAGCAGTGCATGTCTTTTTTAAAATAATTGCCGCAATTTTTGCGTTATTTATATTAATGCCAGTATTCTTATGGCTGTATAAAAATAATACTTATGTCGCTGCATGGGACAGTATCATTCTGGTTGCAGCCTACCATACCTGTTTTAGTCTAGCTGGTATTTTGATTTTTTTACCTTTTTTGAAAAAAATAGAGCAGTTGATTGTTAGTTTGATTCCGGATCGATCTCCATCGATTTTAAAATTGCTCGATAAAACCAGCCTATCTGTACCAGCATTGGCGATTAGCGCTGCAAATAAGGTCATGAATTATTGTTTGTATGATGTCTTGTCGATGGTAAAAAAAGCAATCCAGGATGGAACGATCCCATCAAGTTATCAGCTGGCTAAAATTGATGAATTTATTATGGCATTAAAACATTATCTGGATGCTATCCCAATTTTAGAAGAGGGTGAAGAACAACGAAATCTGGTTCGATTATTAAGAATTATGGTTTATTTGAAAGTGCTTAGAAGTGATCTTGAAGCAATCGAAAGTGCGGAGGAGCTTCGGGAAGAACCTTCCATTTACCAACTAGGCTTGGATTATATCAATATTCTGAATAATTATTTGAATCAAATAGAGGACTTTAGTTCTCAGAAAAATATGGCTGATCTGAACATGGATTTATTTGATCTTAAACAATGGAGTGAAAATCATCGAACTGATTTACGTGCACATATTGTTTCCTATGCACATGATCATCAGTTAAGTGCTGCCAAGAGCCTGGAACTATTTGCAGCTCAGCGCTGGTTAGATCGTTTAATTGCTCATAGTCAGCGTTTGGCCAATGTTCTTGGTGAACAATAGGGAATTATATGATGTGCATAATTGTTATTAATGGTTAAATATATAAATTAAGCTATTCTCTGAAAATTCATCATTTTGACCGAGATTTGTCATGTAAATCGTCTTTAATTATTGATCATGATTAAAGGGACATATAATGAACAAATTATTTTTAGTCGGTCTATCTGTATTACTTTCAACAGGTCTAGTGGCATGTGATGATGATAAAGAAACAGGTAAAAATGTAGATAATATTCAAAAGCCAATGCTCATATCATTTGCTAAATTAGATGTTGAAACTTATGCAGAAGGACCGAATTCCGGTAATTTTGTCAAAGGGGCAAATGGGATATATCCACCGTTTAAAGGACAACCCGTACAGGGGTTTTCATCAGTATTAAAAAATGCGGATGGGAGTTATATGGCAATGTCCGATAATGGTTTCGGTGCTCAGGATAATTCTTCTGATTATTTGCTCAGAATTTACCAGATTAAACCAAATTTTAAAACAGCGACTGGCGGGACTTCCAAAGTAGATGTTCTTGGCTTTATACAATTAAAAGATCCTAATAAGCTAATCCCTTTTGACATCGTACAGAAAGATACTGCTGAAAGATTGCTTACAGGCGCAGATTTTGATCCGGAATCTATGCAAAGAGCTGCTGATGGTACTTACTGGGTCGGAGATGAATTTGGTCCATATCTGCTACATTTTTCTGAAAAGGGTATTCTGCTTGATCCTCCTATTCCGTTACCAAATCCTTTCCAATCCGGTAAGGAGCTACGTTCACCACAAAATCAGTTTAATAAAGCCAATATTAATTATGTTGAGCCTTTAGTACAGCAAAGTGGTGGTTTTGAAGGTATGGCACTTTCTCAGGATGGACAATATTTATATCCACTGTTAGAAAAACCATTGAAAAATGATGCTACAGGGAATCTACTAATTTCTCAGTTTGATTTAAAGAAAAAAACATATACAGGGAAATATTATTATTTCACTCTCGATAGTAAAGCAACCAATATAGGTGAATTTCAACTATTTGATAATCAGAATGGCATTATTATTGAACGTGATGCGACACAAAATAATTTGGCAGGTTATAAAAAACTGATCCGGATCAAGTTGGGTGAAGCAGGTAAAGCCATTGAACGTTCTGATCTGGTTGATTTAATGAAGCTAGATAATCCAGATCTGCTTTATAAAAATGCAAGGGAAGGTGATATTGGTACAGGAAAAACTTTTAGCTTTCCATTTGAAACAATTGAAAGTGTAGTGATTGAGAATAAAAACACTTTAACTATTTTTAATGATAATAATTTTCCAGGTTCTACAGGGCGTAATGCTAAATTGGCAGATGATAATGAGATTATCCAAATCAAGTTACCAAAGTCTTTGTATTAGCTAATAAAAATAAAAAAGCCGTTGAAAGATTCAATGGCTTTTTTATTCTCGGCATTTAGTCTTGCCTTGTTACGAATAAAAAATAGTCTATTGACGATAATTATTTACAATGAAGAAACATATTTAAATGATATAAAGACAGGTGAGCATAATGAAAAAATTTCGACCGAGTCTGCTTGTCACGGCAATAGTGACAAGCTCAACAGTTTTAATCGCATGTAATGTACAAAGTAATACTGTTCATTCTAAAGAAAAGTCAGAATTGTCAGCTTCAGACATAGAGATAAAGCAAATCAATCAACGTTATACAACTACAAAGATAGCGACATTTAATGAACCATGGTCAATTGCAGCATTAAATAATGGGAATTTGCTAATTACAGAAAGAAAGGGAACTTTGCAGCTATTTGATCCAGATACAAAGAAAAAAACGCAGGTGAAAGGTTTGCCTAAAGTTGCTTATGGAGGACAAGGTGGTTTAGGCGATATTGTTTTACATCCTGACTTTAATCAGAATCATCAAATTTATTTAAGTTATGCAGAGGCTGGATCAGGAGGATATGGAGCTGTTGTTTCACGTGGAACTTTAGATTTAAGTCAACCTGAAAAACCGTATATTAAAAATCTAAAACCAGTCTGGTATCAGGTTCCAAAAGTTGAAGGACAAGGTCATTATTCACATCGCTTGTTATTTGATAAAGAGGGGAAGCTATGGATCAGCTCAGGAGAGAGACAAAAGTTTGATCCAGCACAGGATATGAAATCAAATTTAGGAAAAATCCTGCGATTGAATGATGATGGTACACCCGCTTCAGGGAACCCATTTGTTAATCAAGGTCATATTGCTAAACAGGTTTGGTCTCTAGGGCATAGAAATCCATTAGGGATTGCATTTGATGCTAATGATCAACTGTGGGATGTTGAGATGGGACCAAAAGGGGGAGATGAGTTAAATCTGGTCATCAAAGGTCACAACTATGGCTATCCAATTGTTTCCAATGGTGATCATTATGATGGGGCACCTATCCCAGACCATCATACGCGTCCAGAATTTAAAGCTCCAGAAATCAGTTGGACACCCGTTATTTCTCCATCTAGTCTGATTTTTTATAAAGGTGATGTATTTCCTGCATGGAAAAACAAAGCCTTGATTAGTGGATTGTCTTCGGAATCAATAGTGATTGTTGATACTCAAGCTAAGCCAGTAACTGAAGTACAACGTCTAAATATGAAGCAACGTATTCGTGGTTTGCTTGAAGCAAAAGATGGTTCGATCTGGGTAATTGAAGATGGTGAAAATGCTGCTTTGTTAAAGTTAACACCATAAAAATAAATATAAGAAAAAGCCCAAACATCCTGTCTGGGCTTTTTCGTATTGGTTGTTAGGTATAACTCCTGTCGTACCTTTCAGCTTCCTGCTGTTATCTGCTTTATTCTTATTATTTGCACTCTGGAAACTTCCTGTTTCCTGATGTGTTCATAATAGTTTTTTCTATGCTATCTGCCTATACGCTAATGATTGCATGTGATGTAAGTTATTTCCTACAAATGTGAAAAAATGAGATCTGACTGATTAGAAATGTACGTTTAACCCAACATATGGACCTTTAAAATCAGTGCTAAATTTGGTTTTGTCATCATCAACATCGATGTTCATATAACGATATCCGACTTTAGCACCGACATCAACGATCAGGTTTTGTACAAAATTATATTGTAATTCTGCTTGAATATCAGTGAGTGTAATATCGCTATCTCCACCATAAATGATCTCTCCTTTGGCACTTAGTCCCGTAAATGCAAGCTTTCCACCCACAGATGCATAAACGATAGGTGCATTCCCCGAGATACTGTAATTCATATATTGGCTTGGATCGTATTGTCTAATGTCACCATCGATATTTGCCAAACCTGCACCGATGTCTGCACTGATGATATTGTCCAAAATTTCATAATACAAAATGTAATCAGTATTGGTTAAATCAACCTTATTAGAGCCATATGCATCAGAATTGTTATGTGTTGTACTATTTAAATCAGTATATTTGATTTTTGCATTTGGTAAGAACGGAACAGGATGCTCAAATGCGATGGAAGCTTGTACTGCACCATCCCAGTCGATGTCCTGATTGTTGCTTAATGGCTGACTGTTTTCTATTTTCCCATCATAGAACCAATAACTAATATCTCCTTTAAGCCCGATAAAATCGGCTCTGGATAAAGGGCTTAAAAGCAAGGCTGTTGCCAGTAACATTAATTTTGAAATTTTCATTGTTTCCTCGGTTTGAAATGATATTTGAAACCATCATTTTGTTACTTAAAAATATTTTATTCATAGCACTACTGAGCGCATGATATAGAGGATCTAAGCTTTTTTCATTATTAAAATTTTAATTGAGAGTAATCATGGAATCACAATCTGAAATAACAAATACACCAGAATTTCCGCTTTATGTTGCAAATAAACCAGCTAAGACAGGGCAATGGTTAGAGATACATGATAAATATACAGGTCAGTTGTATGCCAAAGTTGCTTTAGCAGATGATAAAACTCTAGAAAAAGCCATTAGTTCGGCACTTAAGGCGGAACAGGACATGGCTGCCTTAAAACCATTTCAGAAACAGAAAATTTTACTACATTGTGTGAAGCGATTTAATGAAATGCGTGATGAACTGGTCGAGCTACTCATTATTGAAGGTGGTAAACCGAAATTGGCGGCAAAGGCTGAAGTTGAGCGGTTAATTAATACATTTCAGACAGCTGCCGATGCAGTGACTCAAATTGATGATGGGCGTTTAATTCCCTTGGCAATTACACCTGCTGCAGGTGGTTTTCGTGGTTTTGTACAACATGTACCGATCGGTGCTGTTTCATTGATTAGTCCGTTTAATTTTCCGTTAAATCTAACCGCACATAAAATTGCACCTGCTATTGCAGCAGGTTGCCCATTTGTTTTAAAGCCTGCCAGTTTAACACCTATTTCTGCATTGAAAATTGCACAGGTATTAAGTGAAACCGATTTACCTAAAGGAGCTTTTTCAATCTTGCCTTGTCAGCGTGAACATGCGGATATTCTGGTTACGGATGAGCGCTTTAAGCTTCTTAGCTTTACAGGATCAGATGCTGTAGGCTGGGATATGAAAAATAGGGCAGGCAAGAAAAAGGTGACGCTTGAACTAGGTGGGAATGCAGCCGTATTGGTAGAGCCTGATACCGAGCTATCAGATGCATTTTTTGATCGAATTGTGGGTGGTGCGTATAATCAGGCAGGTCAGGTGTGTATTAGTGTGCAGCGCATTTTAGTACATGCAGATATTTATACAGAGTTTAAGAAAAAGCTATTGAGCAAAGTTAAAAAAATAAAAGCAGATGATCCAAATCTGGATACGACACTTGTTGGTCCTATGATTAAGGAGGCAGAAGCAGTTAGGCTTAAAAAATGGCTAGATAAAGCTGAAAAAAAGGGTGCAAAGATACTCAATGGTGGGGGATTAAAAGGCGTAATGTTTGAGCCTACCTTGCTTGAAAATGTCGATGATAAATTGGAAATTTATCAAAATGAAGCATTTGGACCAGTAGCAATTATTGAAAAATATAAAGACTTTGAAAAAGGTATTGCACGCATCAATGACAGTAGGTATGGGTTACAGGCGGGTATTTACACGCAGAATCTGAATAAAATGTTATATGCATGGGATCATCTACAAGTTGGTGGCGTCATTATTAATGATATTCCGACATTCAGGGTGGATAATATGCCTTATGGAGGGATTAAAGATTCAGGAATAGGTCGTGAAGGCATTCAATCAGCCATTCGGGATATGCAAGAAGAGAGATTGCTCGCGATAAAACAATAACTCAGGATTTAAGGAGCTTCGGCTCCTTTTGATTAAGGTCTCTTGATATTATAGAAATGGAATGCATTGTCAGCCAGGATTGAAAAAACCAGATAGAAACCAGAGAATAACGAGACTATTTTCAATGGCTTATAACAACATTTGAGATTATTTTAGTAACTATCCTGAGCGAGTATAATGCACTGCTTTGGATGAAGTATAAGGCCAAGCAGGAAAAGGATGTTTTTTACTTTATTTTATTGTGAATTATAAACTTAGTAGGCTAAGTGAAGTGATGCATGCTTTTTGAAATACCAACAGACCCTATTTATGAAGAAAAATGATGAAAATTAGAATATTTTTAATAGGTGCGATCAGCGCCTTGATGTCGATTAGTATTTTCGCTTTTCAATCGACTAAACTGGTTGATGATGCACGCTCGCAGATTGGAAAAACCTTGTTCTATGATCCAGCTTATACCCGATTGCAATATCCAAATGGTGATGTCCCTATGGTTAAAGGAGTATGTACGGATGTGGTGATCCGAGCACTTAGGCATCAGGGAATTGATTTGCAACAGCGTATCCATGAGGATATGAAGAAAAACTTTAAGCAGTATCCACAAAAATGGGGATTAAAAACGACAGATAAAAATATTGATCATAGACGTGTTCCAAATATTATGACGTATTTTAAAAGACAAGGTTATGAGGTGAAAGATCAAAAATATCTGGCAGGAGATATCGTAACTTGGGATTTAGGTAAAGGCTTAACCCATATTGGCATCATTTCAAATAAAACCACGATGTTATCTAAAACCCCTTTAGTGATTCACAATATTGGTTATGGAACACAGGAAAATGATATTTTGCATGAATATAAAATTATTGGTCACTATCGTTTACCAAACTCATTATTTTAAATAGATTGAACAAATTAAATCCAAAAAGATTTATAAATGAGTATTTTTGATTCTTAAACGATGTATCCGGGATTAAAAAACTAAAATTTTGCAGAAATTCTTTAAAAAAGCGGGTAATGTGGGGGCACATATACGTAATTTGTAAAGTATATACTTTATCCAGGTAATACTAAAAAATTGCGCGTTTGCAAAAATAGCACACGTTTACCCAACATGGTTATTTTGAACGATAAGGAATTTGTTTTGGTACTTTTTTTGCAGAGACTTTAAGAAAGATAAAAAGCATTAAAAGTCATAATAAGGTTAAGGTGTTTTATGACAGAAAAACGGGAAAACTGGTCCGCTCGTTCGGGCTTTATTATCGCAGCGATTGGATCAGCTGTAGGATTGGGCAATATCTGGAGATTTCCGTATGTTGCCTATGAAAATGGCGGGGGAGCCTTTCTTATCCCTTATTTGCTTGCTCTTATTACAGCGGGGTTACCGCTCTTATTTTTAGATTATGCAGTTGGTCATAAAAGTAATAACTCGCCGCCTAAAGCGTATCGTGCTTTGTTTAAAGGAGGCGAAACACTTGGTTGGTGGCAAGTTTGTGTATGTATTGTGATAGGGCTTTATTATGCCAGTGTTCTGACTTGGGCTGGAAGTTATATTTACTTCTCTATTGAACAGGCATGGGGAAATGACCCAGAAAGCTTCTTCTTTAAGACATATCTACAAACAACAGATTCATCTGGCTTTGATATGCGCTATGTCAGTCATCTATTCTGGCCGATTGTTGGAATATGGGTGCTGACATTAATCATTTTATATGGTGGTGTGAAAAAGGGTGTTGAGTTATCAAATAAAATTTTCATGCCATTATTATTTGTTTTATTCACAATTCTCGTTATTCAGGCATTGCGCTTACCTGGAGCGGTACAAGGGTTAAATGCATTTTTTACACCGAACTGGTCTGCGATGATGGATTATAAAGTATGGCTTGCCGCTTATGGTCATACATTCTTTTCGCTTTCAGTCGGTTTCGGGATTATGGTGACATATTCATCATATTTAAAACCAAAAACGGATTTGACTGGTTCTGGCATGATCGTTGGTTTTGCCAATGCTTCTACAGAAATTTTGGCGGGGATCGGTATTTTTGCTGCACTGGGCTTTATGGCTTTTAGTGCTGGAAAACCAGTAAATGAAGTGGTTAGTGGAGGGATTGGCCTAGCCTTTATCGCTTTCCCTAAAATTATTTCAAGTCTAGGTTCAGGTGCTGGACTATTTGGTATTTTATTCTTTTCATCATTATTTGTTGCGGGTATCTCATCAATGGTGAGTATATTGGAAGTCCCTATCGCGGCAATGCAGGATAAATTAAAATGGGGACGTAAAAAGGCTGTAACGATCATTGGTGGCGGTTCAGCTGCTGTTTCTATTTTCTTATTCTCAAGTGTAAACTCAATCAAGCTTGTCGATATTATTGACCATTTTATTAATAATATCGGTATTATTGGCGGCGCATTATTATCGATTATTTGTGTTGCATGGTTTAAACGTTCAGCTTTAACTGATTTGAAAAATCACATTAACCGCATTTCTACAATTCAGTTAGGACGGGGTTGGGATTTCACATTAACTGTTATCACTTCGCTGATTTTACTTACAACTTTAGCCATGACAATATTTGGTTTGGTCACCAAAGGTTATGATTCATACAGTATGAGTATGCAGCTGATTTTTGGCTGGGGCTGTGTGATTTTCTGCGGTGTTGTAGCCGTGATATTATCCAAGATGAAAGATCGATAGGAGAACAATAATGAATACTTCAGCGATCATTATGATGGTTATTTCAATGCTGTTTGTATGGGGTGGATTATTTTTATCCATCGTCCATCTAATGAAGCATCCAGAAGAGCTGGATGAAACCATTGAAGTGATAGAAGATCAGCATACACTATAGAAAAATAAAAAAGAGGCTTTTAAAAGCCTCTTTTTTATTATGCTATTTTTTTGATTTTACAATAAAAAAATCCATCGCCTTTTCCTGATTCTGGTAAAAGCTGGCGCCCATAGACCTGCTCCAGCCCCCAGTCAGCATCTATTTTAATTTCTTGTGCATCAGTATGCTCAGTAAAGAACTCAATCATTTGTTGTTCATTTTCAGCTTTTAAAATAGAGCAGGTGATATAGAGTAAGGTTCCACCAACTTTTAGCTGAGTCCACATATGCTCTAAAATCTTTTTTTGTAGTGCAACAGTTTGGGTAATGTCTGTTGATTGACGTAATAGTCTAATGTCGGGATGACGACGTATGACACCGATTGCTGAACAAGGTGCATCAAGTACGATACAGTCAAGTGGTGTAGGCGCAGTCCAAAGAGTTGCATCACTGGCAATGATCTGGACTTTTTGTTCAGCAGACAAATCCAGCCGTTCCAGATTTTCTGAAACGCGAACAAGACGTTTAGCATCCTGATCTAGAGCGATCAACTCTGCAACATCAAATTTTTCGAGTAGATGAGCTGTTTTCCCACCAGGGGCGGCACAGGCATCTAGTACAATTTTTCCAGCTAAATCTGGCAATAAGTTTGCACAAAGCTGAGCATGTTCATCTTGTACAGAGAACCAGCCTTTTTCAAAACCTGGAAGCTGGGTGATTTGTACAGATTGTTCTAGAATGATGCCTACATCTGATATTTCGCAAAGGCGACAGGCAATATCCAGTCCTTTGAGCTTGTTTAAGTAAGCATCACGACTGATTTTGCGTACATTTATTCGGAGTGTTAATGGAGCATTGTCTTTTAAATTTTGGCAAAGTTGTTCAATTTGTTCAGGCCAGTCTTTTTTTAGGCGTTTATACAGCCAGCTGGGTAAACCATGTGCCTGATTTAACTGTTTTTGGAAATCTGGGGTTTCACGTGAAACTTTCCGCAGAATGGCATTAACAACACCACTCAGTGCTTCAAAACCAAGCTGTTTTACTGCATTTACCGTTTCTGAAATAGCAGCATGTACGGGAATACGGGTATAGAGCAATTGGTATAAGCCAAGATATAGACAGCTCTCTACTGTTTCATTATTTAATGGTTTGGTGAGTAAAGGTAAAGTGACTGATTTTAACGCATACCACTGGCGCAATGAACCAAGTAGTAACTCATGAAATAAGGCTCGATCACGTTCATTCACATTTTCTAATTGTCGGTTTAGCAGACTAGCTAAAGATTGACCCTGTTGAACTTGTAATAATGTTCGAACAATTTGGGCACGTAAATTGAGTTTTTTATTTGCCAGATTTGGTTGGGTTGACTGACTCATGCTAAAACCTGTCCAATAACCAATTTATTAGCTTGCATAGCTTGAACGGCATTTAGTGCTTTACCGCCTGGCCATTGTAGACTTGTTAGACAAATACTGCTATTTGTGCCACAAGCCACGTGAACACCATGTTTATTGATTGCTAAAATAGTGCCTGGTGCGGCATTTTGAGCATTTTCACTTGATATTTCACTATTCCAGATACGTAAATTATTATTTTCATCAATGGGAGTAAATGCAACCGGCCAAGGGTTAAATGCACGGATACTGCGGTCTATATCTATTGCAGATAAAGTCCAGTCAATTTTTGCTTCTGTTTTGGATAGCTTTTGGGCATATATGGTTAACGTTTCATCCTGAACTTCACGATGATCTAGATAGTTTTGTAAAGTTTGTTCAGATTTCAAGACTTCACAAATTGCCATAGCACCTTGAGCAGCTAATTTTTCATATAACGTTGCTGAGGTATCAGTTGCTTGTATAGGACAGAGGGTTTTATACATCATATCGCCAGTATCAAGCCCGGCAGCCATTTTCATGATGGTTATACCAGTTTCTTGATCACCTGTTAAAATTGCTCTTTGAATAGGTGCTGCACCACGCCAGCGTGGTAATAATGAACCATGAATATTTAAACAACCGTATTTTGGGGTGTCGAGTACAGTTTGAGGCAAAATTAATCCGTATGCAGCGACGACCATAACATCAGCATTCAGCGCAGCCAACTCTTGTTGAGCTGCTAGCCCCTCTTCGGTAGACGCTTTGAAATGCAAAGGCTGATAGATGGCTAAATTATGTTGTTGAGCTAATATTTTTACTGCTGATGCAGTCAATTTTTGTCCACGCCCAGCCTTTCGATCAGGTTGAGTGTAGACAGCAATAATTTCATTGTCTGTATCTATAAGGGCTTGAAGAGCAGTCGCAGCAAATTCTGGCGTGCCTGCAAAGATAATTTTCAATGAATTTGCCTCAAAAATAGAACTGTACTGCATTATAACAAAGCTTGGAGAAAATAGGAGAATACAGTAATTTAAAAAAAGTCTTAGAAAATTTGAAGTCTTGGTTTTGTTTTTTAAAAATTTCATATTAATC
>NZ_OOGT01000085.1 GCF_900323515.1 Acinetobacter stercoris
ACCTTATTTTCTTAACATTAATGAAAAATTGATCAGTTAAAAAAATAATATTTTTTAGAGCATACTCTTACTAAAATCTAAAGGGTCAATATTTTTAGATAATGGTTGATATGCTTGAGTGAATGTTGGAGACATTCGCTTAGGACGACCTGTTGCAATCTCTACACAAGCCCACTTGGTATTGGCAACAAATAATATTGACTGATCCTGAGGACGGTAAAAAACATATTCGCGGAATGAATATAATGCATTAATATCACTTAACCATGTCCGTAAAATGACGTCATCTCCTAACAAGGCTGCTTTTCGATATTGCACATGATGTTCAACAGCAACCATGGCATGCTTAAGCTCAAGGTACTGTTCCAGTCCTAAACCAAGATATTCAACTTGTGCCGATGCAACATCCTGCATCCATTGCACATAGATGACATTATTGACATGACCAAGTGCATCAATATGTTCAGGCTGTACCTTCAATTTAAGCTCAAATATATCACTCACAGAATTATCCTTTTAAATACTATCTTTATTATAGGTGAAGCTGTACCTTCTTTTCTAATTCCATTCAAGACTAATCCCGATTTGATTGATTATAAAATCTTGAAAAAACCACAAAATAATTAAATCTGTATACAATCAAAAAAACCACTCTTTGCGAGTGGTTTTTCAGAACTTCAGTTTACTGAATACGAAGCCCAATCATACCATGTTGTCCCTGACGGATAATTGCCAGTCTGGCAACTGTTCCCTTTTTCAAACCTGATACTGCTTCAGTAAAGTCATTACTATTATTAATTTTCTTATTATTCACCTGCAGAATGACATCTCCAGGCATAACACGTGACTGTGCTGCTAAACCACCATATGTCACATCTTCGACATAAATACCACCTTGAATACCCAAACGACTAAGCTCACTTTGAGCCAGATTACGAATCGCCATACCTAGAACAGGACCCTGTTTTTTCTTGGCAGCAGCAGATGCCGGAGCTGGAGTATCATCTGGAGAAGTTGTGAGGGTTGCAGAAATATTTCTTGGTTTATTATCACGCAATACTTCAAGCTGAATCGTTTGATTTGGCAAGGTACGATTCAAATAATTGAGTAAATCACCAGTACGGGAAATAGGTGAACCATTATATTTTAAAATAACATCCCCTGCTTTGAACCCAGCTTTCGCTGCTGGCGAATTTGGTGCAACCTGAGTAATAAGAGAACCCTCAGGTTTTGGGAGATTATAAGCATCTGCCAAATTACGGTCGATATCCTGAAGCATCACACCAAGATATGAGCGAGTAACCTTACCATTCTTTTTAATTTGCTCAGCAACGTCCATCGCAACGTCAATTGGAATGGAGAATGATAAGCCCATATATCCTCCCGTACCACTAAAGATACGCGAGTTTACGCCAACGACCTCACCACGCTGATTAAACAGTGGTCCCCCTGAGTTTCCAGGATTTAACGCAACATCTGTCTGAATAAATGGTACAGAGTTTTCACCTAACATATTACGTGATTTTGCACTTACAATTCCCGCCGAAGCAGAATAGTCAAAGCCAAATGGTGAACCGATAGCCAATACTGGCTCACCAACTTTAAGCTGATCAACATTGCCTGTTCTAAGGGATGGAAAACTAGAACCGGTTACTTTTAGCACGGCAACATCTGTCCGTTTATCACTACCGACCAGTTGAGCATCAAACTCTCGACGGTCATTTAATGTAATCGTAATTTTAGAAGCATCTTCAACCACATGGTGGTTAGTAAGTAAGTATCCATCTTTACTGATAAAAAAAGCACTTCCATAAGCAGTTTTTTCTTGCGGTGCTTGCTGCTGGGGAATAATGATTTGATTACCAAAGAATCGTTTCAATATCTCAGGAACTTGCTGTTGTAAAAGCTCTTCCTGTGACATCTTTTTAACGACACTCACACTAACGACTGCTGGACTTACCTGTTCTACCAAATTAGAAAAATCAACAGGTGCTGATGCTTGTGAATGTGTTGCAGCTACAGTAAAGACAGCAGCATACATTCCCTTTTGTAAAACGCGACTATTCATGAACCACAAACCCACATGTAATTGATTTAAATCTTAGAAATTGTTTGTAACACAAACTGCTTTATAATTTCGTAATAATATGTTGATTATAATTTACAAAACAATACCTTACTCCTCAATAGCTGATTGATCATTCTATTCAGTCGTAATGAGAGAATTTTGACTATTTTCCAAACCATATCTCATGTCAATTAAACTTTAAAATAGCAGATAAATCACTTATTGAAAATTCGACTAAAAACTCAGACGTTTTGCTATTGCCTTTTGTTATAAAAAAGCGTCTGATTATCAGACGTTTTTAAATTAGCTGATGCCCATGTCTAATTTTACCCTTACACATCGTTTTGATGTGATTATCGTGGGGAGTGGCGGTGCAGGTCTAAGTTTAGCCTTATCGCTACCAGATCATTTCAATATTGCCGTTTTAGCAAAATCCAATCTGACCGATGCAAGTACATTCTATGCACAGGGGGGTGTTGCTGCTGTTCTTGATGAAAGCGATTCTATTGAACAACATATACATGACACTATGATTGCAGGTGCTCATTTATGTGAACGAGATGCTGTTAAGCATACTGTAGAAGGAGGTAAACCTTCCGTAGATTTTCTGCTGAAACATGGCGTGCAATTTACCCTGGATGAAAAACAGCAACTACATCTTACTCGTGAAGGTGGTCATTCCAAACGCCGTATCATCCATTCAGCTGATGCAACAGGAAAAGCCATTTCAACAACATTGGTCGAACAGGCAAAGCAAAAAGAAAATATTCATATTTTTGAAAATTTTATTGCCATTGATATTATTACTACGCATAAGCTAGGCCATTTAGAACAAGAAAATCGTGCTGTAGGCTTGTATGCTTTAGATGAAAAGACTGAAAATGTGCATACTTTCCTTGCCCCTTTTACTGCACTTGCTTGTGGTGGAGCAATGAAAGCTTATCTATATACTTCAAACCCGGATATTGCGACTGGTGATGGAATTGCAATGGCATACCGTGCTGGATGCCGTGTTGCAAATATGGAATTTAACCAATTCCATCCAACTTGTTTATATCATCCACAGGCTCGCTCATTTTTGATTACAGAAGCCATGCGTGGAGAAGGTGCATATTTACGCCTTCCTGATGGTGAGCGTTTTATGTTACGGTTTGATGAGCGTGCAGAATTAGCCCCACGTGACATCGTTGCACGCGCAATTGATTATGAAATCAAACGTCTGGGCATCCGCCATGTTTGGTTAGATATAACTCATAAACCGGCTGAGTTTGTAAAAGAACACTTTCCTACACTCTATGCGCGCTTGATGGAACTCGGAATTGATATCACCAAAGAAATGATCCCTGTTGTTCCTGCTGCACACTATACATGTGGTGGTGTGGTCGTGGATGAAAATAGCCAAACCGACATTACAGGTCTTTATGCCATAGGTGAAACCTCTTATACAGGATTGCATGGTGCCAACCGTATGGCGAGTAATTCTCTACTCGAATGCTTTGTCTATGGTATGAGCGCTGCAAAGGATATTGAAAATAAATTCGAGGCTGAATTTACCCTACCCGATGTTCCTGTCTGGGATGCTACACAGGTTGACAATCCAGACGAAGATGTCGTAATTCTGCAAAACTGGGATGAGCTTCGCCAGACCATGTGGAATTATGTCGGGATCGTACGCACGACAAAACGTCTGGAGCGTGCTTTACACCGTATAGAAATGTTAAAGCGTGAAATTACTGAATATTATCAGGACTATCACGTGAGCAAAAACCTGATCGAGTTACGTAATCTGGTACTTGTGTCTGAAATGATTGTACGCTGTGCTATGCAGCGTAAAGAGTCTCGTGGTTTACACTATACCCTAGACTATCCAGAGCTTGCTTCAGAATTACGCAAAACAGTTCTGACACCTCCTAATTTTGAAGTTGAACAACCTCTGGTTAATGCATAAGATGATCAAAAAAAGCCAGAAATTTATTTTCTGGCTTTTTTGTTAATTTGTCTTAAGTTTAGAAAGTGATGATACTTGGGATACTAGTTTAAGCGTATAAAGTCAATTTTTAGTAGATGTTGATTGAAATATCTAGTTATCTTTTAAATAGTAAAGTCTTTAGCTTCATTATTTTCTTCAATAGGTTGTTGATGTTTCTCTAAATATTTTTTTGGAGACATATGCATAATTTGCTTAAACATCACAATAAAGGAGGTATCACTGTCATATCCTAAATCAATTGAAATTTGATGTACGGTTTTACCTTCATTCAGCCATTGTAGGGCTAACAAAATGTGTAATCGTCTTCGCCACTGATTAATACTCATATTCATTTTACGAGAAAAAGCACGTGTTAAACTACGTTCACTCATACAGCACATTTCTGCCCAATTTTTAAGTGAAAGATTTTGTTCAGGATATTTAATTAAATGAGTGGTAACAGTTTTAAGTGGATACTCTTGAGTCATAGGTAAATGAAAAACTTGCTGAGGAGCTTTACGGATCTCATCAATCAAGCATTGCATTAAACGTTCATCTTCTTGCGAAGTATATGCATGATCAATCAATCCTGTTCTTTTTACTAAAGCATTCAAAAAATCTGTTGTATGGTACATACTGCACTGTCGATCTATTCCATAATCAAATTTTGGATGAATAAACACGACATATCCTGAAGAATATCCAAAACAAGAAGCTTGATGTTCAACTCCAGCTGGGATCCAGAGTGCATTATTTGGTGGTACGATCCAGATACCAGATTGTGTTTCAACCGTAATTAATCCACTAAAAGTGATTAAAAGCTGGCTTTTAGCATGATGATGTAAAGCAAGTTCCCAATCTGGAACTTGCTCTTGTATCTTGATCACAATCACTGATCTATCCAGTATATCTACCAAAAAAGACGCTTCATTTTTAATCATAAGTTATAATCAATGTAGCTTGAGTACTGAATTGATTATTTGATCTGCTTGTTTCTCATTTTCAACAATAAACATAGGATAACCAGAAAATTTAATAAAATTATTTGCAAACTTCTGTTCAGCTAGTCGTATTTGCTCATTTGGTTCAATATGTACCAGAGCTTTTACATATTGGGTTAAAATTTCACGTTTTTGTTTTACCCACGCTGCAACAATTTTCCGCTCTTCATGATTTGGCTCAGCTTCTGGAAATTGCCCCTGACTTACGAAAACGAAGTTTTGTTCTTTATCTAACAATGATTCATAAATCTCTAGATTATCCTTAACAGGAATGGAATCTTGAGGTTGGTAACTTACACGAATAACAGGAAATTGATCGGTCTCTTTAATAAACATGGTAAACACCTTTAAATAAGAATACTTATCATTATTTATCAATTTCATTCTGACCACATTATGTCATTCGGCCAATATATCGTGTATTCCAGCCAAATTTAGATCAACAACTTAAGTTAGCGCTTCGGTGGTATCGAGTATGTCCCTACAACATGTGCAATTGGTTGATTACTTCCTTCGGAGTAGAGCCAAACATCGCCAACAACCAGAACCTTTCCGACTTTCATTAGCTTACATACACCACGTATATCTTTATTAGCCTCTGGTTTCTGTAAAAAATTGATGGTTAGATTAGTAGTTACGGCCAAGCCAACAATACCGATTTCACCTAATATCGCTATGTATAAAGCATAATCAGCAACTGTCATCATGGTTGGACCTGAAACAGTGCCTCCTGGTCTAAGATCTGATTGATCAATGTGATAAAGCACAATAGCACTTTTATCCGAAACTTCTTCGATTTCACACTTTTTTAAACTTTGCGGAAATTCTTGTTTTAAAAATTCGATTATTTCTGACTTATTACTTTTCATTTTCCTAAATCATCACATCCATGATGATTTAAGAATAACGAAACATCCTGCACAAACCTAGTCTTTATTTTAGACACCCCAGTGCATCTTCAAATACTTTTTCAGGTGTTTGTGTTGCATCTAAACGTCTCATACGATCTGGCTCAATTCGATAAATTTCAGCAAAACCTGAGCGAACTTTTTCAAAAAAACTGACTTTTTCCTGTTCAAAGCGGTCCAGTGCTCCACGTTCACGTGCCCGATTCATGCCGAGTTCTATTGGAGCATCCAGCCAGAAAGTCACATCAGGCATTTTTTCAACAAAATGCTCATTTAACAATTTAAGCTTTTGCTTGCTTAAACCCCGACCAGCACATTGATAGGCATAACTTGAGTCAACAAAACGATCACATAACACAATTTTTCCAGCATTCAAGGCAGGCATGATCACCTGCTGCAAATGCTGGGCACGTGCCGCATACATCAATAACAACTCTGTATCACTATTCATTTTTTCATCATGATTTACTGACAATAATAGTGAACGGATTTGTTCTGCCAATGGAGTTCCACCAGGCTCTCGGGTCAAAACGACTTCTTTACCTTGCTCTATATAATAGTCATGTAGTTTGCGGATCAACGTGGTTTTACCCACCCCTTCAGTACCTTCAAAACTGATAAACATATGTTAAAACTCTTAATTTTTTGATCGCATTACAGAAATATATTCCTGAACTGCACGATTATGATCTTGTAAATTTGAAGTAAATTTATGACCACCATTACCAGTTGCTACAAAATAAACATTATCAGAGTTATCTGGATGCATAGCAGCTTCAATTGCTTTTTTGCCTGGCAAAGCAATCGGTGTAGGAGGTAGTCCATTTATTGTATAAGTGTTATAAGCGGTTGGAGTACGTAGATCATTCTTAGTAATCTTGCCTTGATATTTATCCCCCATACCATAGATGACTGTAGGATCTGTCTGCAAGCGCATACCCAGTTTAAGACGACGTACAAATACTCCAGAAACCTGATTAAGCTCATTTTCCAGACTAGTTTCCTTTTCGATAATAGAAGCCATAATTAATGCTTCATATTTATCTCTATAAGGTAAATCAGCTGCACGTTTTGCCCATGCCTCATCCAGAATTTTCATTTGGCGCTTATATAAATCCAGCAAGATTTTTTTGTCAGATTCACCTTTACCATAAAAATAAGTATTTGGTGCAAACAGCCCTTCAGGATGACTATAAGGGATTTCCAGTTCTTTCATCATTTGTGCTGTAGGCAAATTCACTACAGATTTTGTCACTAAAGGATCTTTTTTCAAACGTTCCTGTAGTGTTTTAAAAGTTGTTCCATCGATGACTTGCACGCGTATCATTTCAGCATTATCAACATTGGAAATCATTTCCAAAACTTGACGCATGTTCATACCCTGACGGACTTCATACACACCTGCTTTCAAAGTGTCATGAATGAAAACTTTACGATAGATTTTTAAAATGACAGGAAAATCTACTTTATTGTCTTTGGCAAGCTGTTCAATAAAACCTGTATACGTTTCTCCTGTATTAATAGCAAGCATCTGTTTCTTGCCATCTACAGGATAGTTTTTAAATAAACTCATTTTTAAAATAATGGTACAAATGACCAAAACAACAATGCTTCCGATCAAAATGCCTCTGTTAGAGCGCTTTGGAGCACTTTTTTTTGTAGATTTATTTGCAGGCTTTTTAGCTTTAGGTTTCGCTGTTGGCATAGTGACTTAACTGATCTAATTGCAAGGTTCTGAATAACGCTGTGCAAGGTTGAATATCTAGCAAATGATGACCAATTTTTTGCACCGCTTTCATCGGACTGAGTGCATTACAGAAAAATAAGCTTTCTATACACTTGAGTTCATCAGTCTTGATCAAACGTTGCTGGCAATCAATATTTGCTTGTTGCATACGAGATAGAATTTCAGCTCGCATAACCCCATGCACACCATTATAACGAAGATCGGGAGTAATCCACTGCTTATTTATTTTAATAAAACAATTACTGCTCACACCTTCAACAATTGCACCTTGCACATCACTGACCAAAGCCTCTTGCCATCCGTGCGTTAAAGCTTCATTCTTGAGCAAGACCTGTTCTAGACGATTTAAACTTTTGAGTCCTACCAGACTCGGCATTGATAATCCAATTGCTTGAGATAACAGACCACTTTCTATGATTTCTATCTGATGTTCAGCTTCTGACTTAGGATAAAACAATACATAGACATCAGCTGGATGATCTGGAATCGCATATCCTCGATCTCCCTCACCTCGACTGATGATGATTTTCAATGTTCCATTTAAACGCTGAAATTCTGAACGTAATTGTTCAATACTCTTAAAAATCAATGCAAAATCAAAATTCAAAAATAAACGCTCTGCACCACTTTTCAGCCGCAGCCAATGCCGCTCCTCAAGTTCCAATATATCTCGATGAAACCGTGCAGTAGTAAATATGCCATCTCCATAATGAAAAGCTCGATCCAATATAGGAACATTATGTAATGGTTCCGCATTTTTAAAACTTCTCATTTTTTAGATTTACCTTTCACTTTCAAAAAGTTTTGCCAAATATTAAAGCAACCTATTTCTCATTTATTCATATAGAATTCGTTTTTTATTATTTTTTATGGATAGTAAGCAGCGCTATTCTACAGCCATGTAAACGAACTTAAAAAATTTTGAGGAATAGAATGAACCTTAAGCATTTAAAAATCGGGGTATTAGCAGCGCTAGTATCAGTATCTTCCGTAACTTTCGCTGCTAGAGACTTTTTAAACGTTTCTTATGATCCAACACGTGAATTATACGATGATTTTAACAAACAGTTTGGTGCGTATTGGAAAAAAAGTACAGGACAAGATATTAACTTTAAACAATCACACGGTGGTTCAGGCAAACAGGCCCGTGCGGTCATTGATGGTTTAAAAGCTGATGTAGTGACTCTGGCATTGGCTGCCGATATTGATGCTATTGCAGAAAAAACTGATTTACTCCCTAAAAACTGGCAATCGAAATTCCCTCAAAACTCAACACCATATACATCGACCATTGTTTTTCTTGTACGTAAAGGTAATCCAAAACAAATCAGAGACTGGAATGATTTAGTAAAATCTGGTGTAGAAATTATTACACCGAACCCAAAAACTTCTGGTGGTGCACGCTGGAATTATCTCGGTGCCTGGGCATGGGCAAAACATAAATATGGTTCTGATGCAAAAGCTCAAGACTTTGTACGTCAAATATATAAGCAAACAAAAGTGCTTGACTCTGGTGCACGTGGTGCAACCACCACATTTGCTGAACGTGGTATTGGTGACGTACTACTTGCTTGGGAAAATGAAGCATATTTAGCCGTACGTGAACAACCGGGTAAATTCGAAATTATTACACCATCACTTTCCATTTTAGCGGAGCCACCAGTGGCTATCGTTGAAAAGAATGTAAAAAAAGACGGTAATGAAAACCTGGCAAAAGCATACTTGAACTATTTATATTCACCTGCTGGTCAAACAATCGCTGCTAAAAACTTCTATCGTCCACGCAATCAGGCTGTATTAAAGAAATATAGTTCTACTTTTAAACCTTTGAAACTGGTGACGATTGATAAAGAGTTTGGTGGCTGGTCTAAAGTGCAAAAACAACATTTTGATAATGGTGGCATTTTTGATCAAATCGTGAAAGCAAACAGTGCAAAATAATTAATTGAGGGAGCATCGACATGATTCATACTGTAATTGTTCCAGGTGTTGGCGGTAGTGAACACGAACACTGGCAATCTTGGTTGCAAAGACAGCTTATGTCATGCTCTCGCGTTGAACAAAATGACTGGAATTTACCTATTCTACAAAACTGGATCAGTGCTTTTTTGGAAACAGTTCAGTCAACATCTACCCCTGTCCAAATCGTAGCTCACAGCTTTGGCTGTCTAACCAGCATTGCAGCACTCAATCAATATCCAGAGCTCACTCATCGGATAAAAAAAATGGTGCTAGTTGCTCCAGCCAACCCTGAGCGCTTTGGTGAGTCTGGCTTTGCAAGAGACAGTGCTAAAAATTACAAGGATTACTTTCATTCACTCAAACTAAATGTCCCAACAGAGATGTTAATCAGTGAAAATGATCCTTGGCTAAGCTTTAACGATGCAAAAGAACTTGCATATGCATGGAAAACTCAACCTATCAATTTAGGTCAGGTTGGACATGTCAACGTTGCATCTGGATTTGGTCCTTTCCCAGAGATTTTTAATCATATTATTGATGAATCTACTGAAAATACAGCGTCTCATATCAATAGAATTGATGATGGAAAGTTGTTTTTCAAATTTGCAATTTGAGTCGCAGAATTTATTCTTGGCTTCACTTTTGAAAAAATGTTTTTAAATTTATTCGCTTACCCTATTTGAGTAAGCTTTCTCATTTTGAGGATATTACTATGTCGCAGCGATCCCGAGTGCTGCCTGGATTTGGTCTTTCATTAGGCTTTACCCTAGCGTATTTGTCTTTAATTGTCCTGATTCCTCTTTCAGCCGTTTTTATTAAATCCTTAGGAATCGGCTGGGATGGATTATGGGAAATTCTAAGCTCAGAACGTATTTTAAAATCTTTGCAACTGAGTTTTACGACAGCACTTCTTGCTGCATTTATCAATGTCATATTTGGTCTACTTCTCGCTTGGTGCTTAGTCCGGTACTCATTTCCAGGTAAAAAGATTGTAGATGCTTTAGTTGATTTACCTTTTGCCTTGCCGACTGCGGTTGCAGGTATAGCATTGACTTCTTTGTATGCATCTACGGGCTGGATTGGACAATATTTAGAACCTCTCGGTATCAAAGTTGCCTATACTCCGATCGGGATTACTTTGGCACTGATTTTCATTGGCATTCCTTTTGTTGTACGTACAGTTCAACCAGTACTTGCCGATGTCGAAACAGAACTCGAAGAAGCAGCTTCAGCACTTGGTGCAAACCGCTTGCAGATCGTTAGCAAAATTATTTTACCAATTTTATTCCCTGCTCTACTCACTGGTTTTGCTTTAGCATTTGCTCGTGGTGTAGGTGAATATGGTTCTGTAATTTTTATTGCAGGAAATCAACCCTTTAAAACTGAAATTTCACCTTTGATGATTATTTCCCGTTTAGAAGAATATGATTATGCAGGTGCAACAACCATTGCTGTGGTTATGTTAGTTATTTCCTTTGCCATCTTATTTTTAATTAACCTGATTCAAGCTTGGGCAACTCGCCGTACAGGGAGAACAGCACGATGAGTTTAATCACCAACAGTAATGAACTTGCAGACAAGCTCCAATCACGTGATGCAACACGTGAACCTGCTTGGGTGAAGTATCTATTATTAACCATCGCCCTGATCTTCTTTTTAAGTTGTCTGATTCTGCCACTCATTCTGGTTTTTGTTGAGGCATTTAAGGAAGGGATACAGGTTTATCTTAGTGCATTAACTACTCCTGATACCTTATCAGCAGTCAAACTTACACTATTAACAGCAGCGATTGCAGTGCCTTTGAACGTTGTTTTCGGTATAGCCGCAGCATGGTGTGTAGCTAAATATCAATTTCGTGGTAAATCCATTTTAACCACAGTTATTGATATGCCTTTTTCCGTCTCACCTGTTATTGCTGGTTTAATGCTAGTGCTGATTTTTGGCACACAAGGCTGGTTAGGTGAATGGCTAAGTGAGCATGACATCAAGATTCTTTATGCAACACCAGCTATCGTTCTGGCGACAGTTTTCATTACTGTACCATTTGTTGCACGTGAGCTCATTCCACTCATGGAAGCACAAGGTACAGAAGAAGAAGAGGCAGCTATTGTTTTAGGTGCTTCTGGCTGGCAAACCTTCTGGAAAGTTACACTTCCAAATATTAAATGGGGTTTGCTATATGGTGTCATTCTATGTAATGCCCGCGCAATGGGTGAGTTTGGTGCGGTATCAGTTGTTTCAGGACATATCCGAGGTGAAACCAATACCCTGCCATTACATGTAGAGATTTTATATAACGAATATACCTTTAGTGCCGCTTTTGCTGTTTCATCACTTTTGGCCTTACTTGCGATTGTGACCTTGATTTTAAAAACATGGGTTGAATCACGCCAAGAAAAGCAAGCTAAACCAGACACTAACGCATCAACAGTTTCTTAAGGAATGACCTCATGAGTATTCAAGTTAAAAATATTGAAAAACACTTTGGTGCATTCCATGCACTCAACGACATTACACTAGATTTTCCTGATGGACAGCTTGTTGCCTTACTTGGACCATCTGGTTGTGGTAAAACAACATTGCTTCGTATCATTGCTGGTCTAGAATCTGCTGATGCCGGTAAAGTCATTCTTGAGGGCAACGATGCAACCAATGTTCATGTTCGTGAACGTCAGGTTGGTTTTGTATTCCAGCATTATGCACTGTTTCGCCATATGACAGTCTATGACAATGTCGCATTTGGTTTGCGTGTCCGTCCACGTGCAACTCGCCCTAGTGAATCTGAAATTAAAAAACGTGTTACGCGCCTGCTTGATCTTGTTCAACTTGGCTTTCTGGCTGATCGCTACCCTGCCCAGCTTTCTGGTGGACAACGTCAACGTATTGCCTTGGCTCGTGCACTCGCTGTTGAACCACGTGTTCTTCTTTTAGATGAACCATTCGGCGCTCTAGATGCAAAAGTACGTAAAGAGCTTCGTCGCTGGTTACGCACCTTGCATGACGAATTGCATATTACTTCTATTTTTGTAACACATGATCAGGAAGAAGCTTTAGAAGTTGCTGACCAAATTGTGGTCATGAATAAAGGTAATATCGAACAAATTGGTTCTCCTCGTGAAGTTTACGAAAAACCTGCAACGCCATTTGTTTTTGATTTCCTCGGTCAAGCCAATCGTTTTGAAGGAGAAAGTCAACAAGGCATTATCCAGATCGGAGAGGATCGTATTCGGTTACCAGCAAACCAGACTACGTTACAAGGTAAAGTCATTGCATTTGCTCGCCCAAATGAGCTACAAATTCATGCGGAACCTACGGAGAATGCAATTCAGGCAACTTTCTTAAGAGAAGTATGGATTGCAGGAAAAGTCGTTGCAGAATTACAAGATCGGGAAGGACAATTGATCGAAATTACATTAAATCCTGAACAAGTGAAATTACACCAATTTAGACCTAATCAGATTGTATGGATTAGTGCATCAACTTTACATTTATTTGCGAATCAAGTCGCGTAAAAGGACATTGGGATGTGTGTAATACACATCCATATTTGAGGTATCTATAATCATGAACTTTCAGCAATTAAGAATCATTCGTGAAACCGTTCGACAAAACTATAACCTGACTGAAGCTTCAGCTGCACTTTATACCTCTCAATCTGGTGTAAGTAAGCATATTAAAGATCTTGAAGATGAGTTGGGTGTTCAACTGTTCGTTCGTAAAGGTAAACGATTACTCGGTTTAACAGAACCTGGCGAGGCTTTATTAAGTATCGTTGAGCGAATGCTGATTGATGCTGACAATATCAAGCGTCTGGCAGATGACTTTAACAAGGTTGACGAAGGCACTTTAACAATTGCAACAACACATACCCAGGCCCGTTATGTGCTACCACCGATTGTAAATGCCTTTAAAAAACTGTTTCCTAAAGTTCATTTGGTTTTACAACAGGCAAGCCCTGTTGAAATTGCTGAAATGCTCCTTTTAGGTGTGGCGGATATTGGTATTGCAACAGAATCTTTAACGACAGAAGATAACCTTGCGAGCGTATCATTTTATAACTGGCAACATAGTATCATTACACCACAAGATCATCCCTTAACCAGGCTTTCACCTAAAGAAATCACTTTAGAGAGATTGGCAGAGTATCCGATTATCACCTACCATGGTGGTTTTACTGGACGTTCAAAAATCGATAAAGCATTTGAGAATGCTGGTATTGATGCTGATATCGTAATGTCCGCTCTTGATGCTGATGTTATTAAAACCTATGTTGAACTAGGCATGGGAGTAGGTATTGTGCATGATGTTGCTTACGATCCAGAACGTGACCATCGTTTGAAACAGATCCGTACTGATATTTTTGGTGTCAATACAACATGGATTGCTGTACGTAAAGGTCATTTGTTACGAGGTTATGGCTATGAGTTCATTTCACAATGTGCACCTAAAGCTGACATCAAAGCATTAAAAAAAGCGGCGTATCCTGAAGACTAAATCTAAACTCTTTAAAAAACATCATACAGCTTCAACAGTTGCATGATGTTTTTTATATTAATTTAAAAAAGTTCTGATGATTTTTATTCGTATAATCAACCTGTAAGCAATTAACTTTTATATTTTTTATTCCGTGCAACATCTATATATGACTTTAATCCATGTTTAAATATAAAAAAACGAGCCGAAGCTCGTTTTTCTATTTAGGAATGAATGCTTAGAAGTTATAGCTAACACCTAACTTCGCAGAAGGCATCCATTCATACTGATTTTTGTTTTCAATCTTGTAAGCTGAATTTTTAAGAGCCTGATCTGTAGGTCTAGTTGTACCATCTACAGGAATTAAATTATCAGTAGCAGACAACTCTACAACTGGATTATCTGTGTAATATGCACCGATTTCACCAAACACTCCCCAATTTTTGTTGATTTTAGGTGAAAAACCTAAACCGACATAAGGAGCAAAAGTATTCGCATATTTCAATTTACCACGTACACTTGCATTACTACCATCTGCAGAGGCATAGAAACCATTGTCAATTTTAATACGTGTGCTACCTGATACGTTTTGCTTTAGATCATAATCATTGTCTAAATAAGCTACGCCTACAGGGATATAAACTGCCTGAGCCCAACGGTTTTGACTATTACCCCATGGACGAATCTCAGCATTTAAATAGGTTGTGCTGTTATCCATTTTGATGTCATATTTTGTGCCATCAACTTTAAGGCTATCTCTCCAAGAAACTTCACCACCGTTATAACCGAGTGCAAGTCCTACAAGCGGAGATGGTTGCCATAAAATCGCACCACCATAACCAGTCATACCACCTTCCACACGAACACCTGAAGGGATAAGTTGATTTTTGTCAAAAGCCCATTTTTCTTGAACTACTGAAGAATCTGCCATTGCTGTGCCTGCAATTGCAGATAATGCAGAAGAAACGACCAATAGTTTTAACACTTTCATTTATATCTCCTCAATAATTGAGTTTGTTCTTTAATCATTCGTTGTGTTTAGCTGTGAGTAAATATTAAGCGATATTAAATATTACTAAATTAAAAAAATGATTGTTTTTTGTTATTTTTTGATACAAATACATATTAC
>NZ_OOGT01000026.1 GCF_900323515.1 Acinetobacter stercoris
ATACAATATCGTATCAAACTATGAATATCATGAAATAATTTGAAAGGAAATTGTACTAAATCTTCAGAATAATTGTCATAATTTATCTTGACTAATGTGGCTATATTTTAGTTAAATTTTAATGTTATTTGATTTTTATTATACCGATTGGGCTAAAACTGTTTTTAAAAGCAATAAAAAGACCCAATCACTGAAAATTTAAAATAGAGGCTACTCTTGAAAAAAATAGTTGTATTAGCATTGCTAACATCAGGTTTTTTATTGTCCCAAACTTCATTTGCGAATGACTCTGAGGTTAAGCTGAAGAGAAGTTGTATCAAAGATAATCCTCTTGTTGAAGGTGAGAATGATCCAGCTCTTCTTGGTATTTATGCGCAAGCCTGCGATAGAAAAAACAAAGACAATAAAAATGCGTATTTGGTTCAAGCTGCTCAGCGTTATCAACAATTGGGTAAAAATTTCAAAGCCCTACAATTGGTGAATGAACTGCAAAACCAGAATGTTCAGAGTAACACTTTGACTGATGTTAAGTTTTTAGCTGCTGCAAATATTGCAAATTCAGCCATTTCTCAAATACGTACGAAAGAAATGCGTTATTTGACATCAGATGGAACGTATCCTGCTGCTAAGGAGCTTACAGATTCAATCAATGCTGCAAAACCTGCTTCGGTTCTTGTAAATGCCAAAGCTAAAGATGATGATGAGTCCAAAACACCAGTAAGGTCTGTAAGAACAAGATCTTCTTCATCTGCGCATAGAGCCGCTACAAAATCGAAACCAAAAGCAACAACTGCAAAACCAAAAGCAACAACCCCAGCAGCTTCTAAACCAACAAGTAGCAATCCTTTTGCGGGTCTTTAATAAAATAAATTAAGGAAATTTGAAAATGGCAAAACGAGAAAGTGTTCAAAAGAAATTACAGCGTATCCGTCCTCCACGGGTTCAATTAACCTATGATGTTGAAGTCGGGGATGGTAAGGAAATCAAGGAATTACCATTTGTTGTGGGGGTTTTAGGGGATTTCTCTGCTGCTTCTGAGGTTGAGAAGACGAAACTTAAAGATAAGAAATTTATTAATGTTGATCTGGAAAATATTGATGAAGTAATGGAGTCTTTGGCGCCTAGAGCAGCTTTTCAGGTTGAAAATACTTTGACTGAAGAAGGTGGTCGTATTGGTGTTGATCTTACTTTTAAATCAATGGAAGATTTCCGTCCAGAAAATGTTGTTCAGCAAGTTGATCCTCTACGTAAACTGGTTGAGGCTCGTGAGCGTCTGACTGATCTCCGTAACAAAATCTCTAACAGTGAAAAACTGGAAGATCTATTAGATGAAATATTACAAAATACAGATCAAGTAAGACAATTGAGTAAAGAAGCAGGGGTAGATAATGAGTAATTTACAAACTGCCACTTCATCTAATACAACGACAGAAGATGTAAATCTGCTTGATTCAATCGTAGAACAGAGTCGGATTGCCAGAAACGAAGATGAACATGTTCGTGCAAAAAGCTTGATTGGTGAGCTTGCGAAAGAAGTTATGGCTGGAACAATCACGGTTTCAGACAATATGACCCTTTCTCTTGATAAGCGTATTGCTGAGATTGATGATCTGATTTCACAGCAACTCAGCAAGATTATGCATAATCCTGAGTTTCAAAAAATTGAATCGACATGGCGTGGTTTGTATTATTTCTGCCAAGAGTCTCCATCGAATCCCTTGATTAAAATTCGTGTACTGAATACAACTAAAAAAGAATTAATCAAAGACTTCCAGAGTGCAACTGATTTTGATCAGAGTACACTTTTCAAGAAAATTTATGAAGAAGAGTACGGATCGTTTGGTGGCGCGCCATATGCAACCATTATCGGTGATTTTGAATTTGATCGTACCCCATCAGATATGTATTTACTTGAGCAGATTTCACATGTTGCAGCAGCTGCACATGCGCCATTCATTTCTGCTGCAAGTTCTAATATGTTGGGACTAGAGTCATTTACAGATATTGACCGTCCACGTGATGTATCAAAAATCTTTGAAACGGCTGAATATGTTCAATGGCGCTCATTTAGGGAAAGTGATGATGCCCGTTATGTCGCATTAACTATGCCTCGGGTTCTTGGGCGTCTACCATATCATCCAAAAGAAGGTACACAGACTGAAGGCTTTAACTTTGTTGAAGAAGTTTCAGGTGAAAATCATGACGAATATTTATGGATGAATGCTGCATATGCATTTGGTACACGTTTAACTAATGCATTTGATATGCATGGTTGGTGTGCAGCTATTCGTGGTGTTGAAGGTGGTGGTTTGGTTGAAGGATTGCCAGTTCATACCTTTAAAACAAGTGATGGTGAAGTTGCATTTAAATGTCCTACAGAAATTGCAATTACAGATCGCCGTGAAAAAGAACTCAGCGATCTTGGTTTCATCCCGCTTGTACACTGTAAAAACACAGATTATGCGGCATTCTTTGGTGCCCAATCTGCACAAAAGCCTAAGAAATATGACAGTGATACAGCGAATGCAAATTCAGCATTATCAAGCCAGATTCAATATATTATGGCTGTGTCACGTATTGCACATTATCTGAAAGCAATGATGCGCGATAAAGTGGGAAGTTTTGCTTCTGCCGGTAATGTAGAAGTATTTTTAAATGAGTGGCTTGCTCAGTATGTATTACTTGATGATGGGGCTTCTCAGGAGGCGAAAGCACAATTTCCGCTTCGGGAAGCATCAGTAAAGGTTGTAGAAAATCCAGCAGAGCCTGGTCACTACAAGTCTGTGGTCTTTTTAAGACCACATTTCCAGCTGGATGAGTTGTCGGTTTCATTACGACTCGTCACTGAGTTACCTCAGTCTTCTAATTAATCAAAGAAACAGCTAAATAATAACTTTATAAAATGGGAAAATTTCATGAAAGACATATATGTTGAATTTCGAGGAAAATACAAAGTCGATGGCGAATCGCGTGACTCAGAGCACAAAGGTTGGCTTGAAGTAAATTCTTGGGCTCACAATATTCGTCAACCTAAATCAGCAACTTCTTCTAGCGTTGGTGGTCATACTGCTGAACGTGTAGAACATGCAGATATGCTTTTTGTTAAGGATCTAGATGCGACTAGTCCAAAACTTTGGGAAGCTTGTTCTGCTGGTTATACTTTTGATGAAGTACAAATCGACTTTTACCGTGCAAATGGTGATAAACGTATCAAGTACTTGCAAATCAAACTTAAGCACGTTCTAGTATCAAGCGTAACACCTACAGTGAATGAAGAAGGTGTTCCAACTGAAACATTCGGTTTGAAATACGCTGCTGTTGAGTGGACTTACAATCAACAAGATATTAACGGTACTGCTAAAGGTGCTGTTACTAAGAAATGGTCTCTTTCTAACAATACAGCTTCTTACGCTGCATAAGTTTAGAGTGACTCTGAAAGTAGAGGGCAACCCGTTGTCCTCTACTTTTCCTATCTTGCATTGATTTGATAATTAAAAAATGAATTTAGATCAATTATATCCTTATGGATTTAGATCAACTTTATTTGATCGTTTAATTCCAGAGCATGATGATATTAAAGGATTGTCTATTCAGGAGTTGAGGGAGTCTGTTGCGCGAGATCTGGAAGATCTGCTCAATAGCCGTATGGCGAAGCTAGATCATTTAATTGATGATTATCCAGAATCAAAGAAATCAATTGTTCAATTTGGGATTATTGATTTTGTTGGATTATCTACTGCCAATCCAACTGATCGGGACAAAATATGTCAATCGATTGAGCAGTCTATTGCAGCACACGAACCCAGATTACGTCAGATTAAAGTCGAGATGCTTCTAGATGGTCATAACATGGGTTCTCTATGTTTGAGCATACAGGCTTATTTAAATATTCATCCCTTGTATGAACCTGTAATTTTTGATGCGTTACTGAAGCCAACAACACAACAATATGTCATTTCTGCGAGATCTTAAGGTAGAGGATAGAAAATAGTGATTGAAGAACTCTTACCTTATTATGAAAAACAATTGCAGGAGTTTGGGCAACAATCTAGAGAGTTTGCTCAAAAATATCCCAAAATTGCTCAACGTTTATCTCTAAATCAAGAGCAAATTGACGATCCGCATATAGAGAGATTGATTCAGGCATTTTCTTTAGTTGCTGCACGAATAGATAAAAAACTGGCAGATAGCTACGACATTTTTACCCGCTCATTGTTTGAGGTTATGTTTCCTCAATATCTACGTCATTTTCCTGCATGTACTGTGGTCAGTTTTGAGGATATTAATAAGCAAAAACAATTGACGGAACCTCATATTATTCCGCAGCATACGGTGTTAAAGTCTCGCAGTTTCAAAGGTGTGCAGTGTGAATTTTCAACATCTCATGAAGTTCGTTTGCTTCCAATTGAATTAACCGCACTCAATTTCAAAACCAATCCCAGTTCACATATCCACCTGAATCAAAATGCAACTTTAAGTTTTGCATTTGAAATTTTTAATGAAGCGACAACATGGCTGAATAGTGAAAAGCTGCCTATATATCTTGATGCTATTTCAAATTTCCCATTACAGGTTCTGGACAGTATTTTTAAATCAACAACCAGTTTTTCCTTGAGAACAGGGCAGGCAGTTTATGAAATTTCCAACCCTTTTGAGGTAATGGGTTTTGATGAAATAGAAAGTCTTCTACCAGTTGATCAACATACACATCATGCTTATCGTTTACTGACCGAGTTTTTTTGTTTCCCAGAGAAATTCAGCTTTTTAAAACTGGATCTTGAGTTTTTAAAATATTTAAAAGAAGGGCAGGCGAATTTTGAATTACAAATTCATTTGAAGTTGAATTTAAATGATCAGGCTTCAATTCGAAATTACTCGGAATTAGATACTGCCAATTTTAAATTATTTGCTTGTCCAGCTGTAAACCTATTTGAAAAGCAGGCAGAACCACAAAAAATCAATCATAAACAACTTGAATATCCATTGATTACCGATGCTCATCATCCTGAGTTTTATCAAGTCTATTCAATTGTAGATATGAATATGGTGCGAGAAAAGACCAATAATAATCAAGTTACTTTCCCAATTTTACCTTTTTTTGCAATGAGTCATTATAAAGGAGAGGATGTTCAATTTTTTTATGCGCTCAATCCGACACAATATCATAACAATTATGTGGAGACGGGGTATTCTATTATTTCCAAGCACTTAGAGCCTTATCAGATCAAATCTGATTTTATTAGTACAACATTGTTATGTTCTAATGGTGCTTTACCACATGAGGCACTAAGCCAGTCTAATAATATTTTGACATTGAATGACAATAGTATGGCTCGTAGGGCTTTAGTTTTAAAGAGACCAACGGAACCTTATTTTTTTGAACAAAATAAAAAAGAACAATGGCGCATTATTTCTCATCTTTCTTTAAATACTATTGCCTTAATGAAAGGTGATTCTGTGAGCCATGTAAAAGAGTTGTTAGAGCTGTATAACTTACCAAAATCCAAAGAAAATCATTTGATTATAGATGCGATTAAAAACATTGAATTTGAGCTTACGCATCGTTTGGTCGAGGCTAAACCGTTCCCAATGTTTGTTCGCGGTGTTAAGGTCAAAATGAAGATTAATGCCCAGGTTTTTAGGGGGCATAGTTTATATTTATTTAGTCAATTGCTGAGCTATATTTTTAATCTAAAAGTTCAGATGAATAGTTTTGTGGATGTCAGTATCTTTGATACTAATAGTGAACAGGAGTTATACCAATGCGTTCAGAACGTTGGTGGCAAGAAACTTCTGTAACGGAAGAGCTTTTCAGGCATCCTACCGCTTTTGAATTTATTCAAAGTACACGTTTATTGCGTCATGTGCCTTATCAGCAAAATATTAAATACTGGGATGATGATTTCCGTTTTGAAAGCACGCTAAATCTGAATTTTCCAATTCATGAAATAGAATCTTTAGAAATTGAAGATGACAAGGTTCATCTTAAAAACCTGATTGTAGGGTTAACTGGAATTCAAGGTGCATTGCCATATACCTATACCAATAAAGTCAAGCAAGCACCAAGAAAACAGCGTCTTGAAGTCCAGAAATTTATAGGTTTATTCAACCATAAGTTGACGGTACAATATGTCGAAGCAAGTCTATCTTACAATTTGCCTGTACGTTATGAAATCGAACAAGATAACTATTATTTAAATATTATTCATGCACTTAATGGTTATATTAGTTCACAGCATTATCAACCTGAGTTAGATGATTATTTCGCAGAATTTGCAGGCTTGATGCAAGGTCAAAATAATACTTCACATGCATTAAAAACAATGCTGAGTTGTATTTTTAAACAAGATGTTCAAATCAAGGAATTTATCGAAGAAAAGTTTAAGCTGGATGATAGCCAAAAAACTTCACTAGGTGGTTCTCGCCCAAGTTTATTGGGTGTGAATACATTTTGTGGTGAAACCATAAAACAGATTGATGGAAAAATTGAAGTTCAGATTGGGCCTTTAACGCATCAACAATATCTGGAATATTTGCCAAATCAAAAACAAAGTCAAAAATTAAAAAGCATATTGCAAAGTTGGTGTAATCCAACATTACTCGTTGATTTAAGAATCATTTTAGCAAAAGAAGATGTACAGCCTTTAAGTTTAAGTTCTGCATCTGAAATTGGTTTGGGACAAGGAGCTTTCCTCATGCCAAATCAGCCAAATGATAATAAAGAAACCTGCTATGCATTATTGGGGGCTGCATAAATGGTCAAAATAATTTTAGGGATATTGTTGAGTGTATTTATCGTTGTTTCAACGGTAATGATCCTGTATTGGCGTGATGTTAAACATGATCCAACTGCTTCTGATTTCTGGATATATCTAGGGTTGCTTCCTTTCGGAATTTCTCTTGTGTTTTTAGTGCCATATTTGGTTAGAAAATGGTATGTACACTATAAAGAGAGCAAGAAAAATCAGGAGAAGAAAAGTGATGAAGTTCAAGATAGTCATCAAAATGAAAGCAAACAGGATGTTGAGTATATCCGCTTAAATGTTTTCAACTCTTCCCTAAAAAGTGCATTTGGTGAAAATGATGGAATTTTCTCAAAACTATTAGAGCAACCAGGTGCTGAACTGGATCAGGAGCTGGTTAATGCATATGGCTTATCTATTCTATCTCATAGAATCGCTGATATTGAAGAATTAGACGAGGAAACAGATTATACATTGCAAACAAGGATCGAGATCTTACTAGAGCAGCAATTGTCTCAGAATATAGACATCCTTGTTGCGATTGCTGAGCACTTAAAAAGATCGGCAATGTTTTATGACAGTCAGCTGGCTTATGAGTATCGGATGCATCCTGCATGGATTGATCCAGATGCTGCAACTGATGATGAAGATGTATCTGTCACGGCTGAACAAGTTTTAAGATTAAATTTTATTAATGTTCATATAGTATTAGCAGATACTTTATTGCATGTGTGGGATGAGTTTTCAAGTGACACATTGGTTGGGGAGTTTTTGGATAAATTAGGAATACTCAGACAACAGGTCAAAATTGAATATCATTATTGGGGTGAGGAAATCGCTTATCGCGAATGGTTTAATGTACTCAAACAGATCAACGATCAAACAGAACAGGTTTCACTTATCTTGGCTGCTGATTCTGAAATTCATCAGGAAACACTGGATGATCGTAGCTGGATTACTGAAAAATATGTTCCAGCGGAGTTTGTCGGAAGCTGTTGTATTTCCTCACCTGTTGTAGATATTGAACATTTGGAAAAGAATAAAGTTATTGATATTGCTTTTAATGAAAACAACTTAACAAATACTCTAAAGCATTTAAATCTCTATGAATTACCAGAGTATGAGCTTGAAAATCCATTTGTGATACTTGCAGATGACATGACCCAAAGTAAAGTTGTTAAGCAGGTTGCTGCAAATTTTGAATCAAGCCCGATTGAACAGCATCATTATTTATATAGTAGAAACAGTTTAGGAAACACCCAACATTTATCAAAGATATATGGTTTTTTGTTGGGATTACATATTCCAGAGGATAAATATGGTTTGGTCTATAGTACAACGCTTCCATATACACAGGTTTTGATAAACCCTTACTTTCACGCAGATGAACCAACAACTGACTTATAAGCTTTAGCAAAACGAGAAAAAAATGTATACGATTTTAGGCTACCTGTGGCAATACGTAACCAATCCCAAGGCAATTATTGCATTGTCTTTATTTGTGGCATTAGTTTCGTCTTATAACGTTATACCTCGCCATATATTTTGGGCGTTATTTGCAGTCTATGTACTGGGCTTGATTGTCTATGGGATTTACTGGCTTATTCAGCGCAGAAAGCACGCCAAGCAGGGGGAAGAACTGGCTGAAGCGATTGAGAGAGAAACTGAATCGGAATACAACAAGAATAAAGACAAAGAAGAATTACAACTGATTAACCAGCAGATGAAAGAATCAATTCAATTGATTCGCAAGTCAAAACTGGGTGATAAAAAGGGAAATGCTGCACTTTATGAATTGCCTTGGTATATGGTGATTGGTAACCCGGCAGCAGGTAAAAGTTCAGCAATTTATAATTCAGGTCTGAAATTTCCGTTTGAAGAAACTCATCAGAAAATGGTTTCTGCAGGTTTAAGTGGAACACGTAACTGTGACTGGTTTTTTTCAACTGAGGGCGTATTGCTTGATACAGCAGGACGTTATTCTGTTTATGCGGAAGACCATGATGAATGGATTGGTTTTTTGAATTTGTTAAAGAAAAATCGTTCAAAAGCGCCAGTAAATGGTCTGATCCTGATTGTTAGTATTGCAGAGCTTGTAAGTCAAAGCCCAGAAAAATCTTTAAAATTAGCCAAAAATCTTAGAGCACGTATTCAAGACCTGACAGAGAGACTGGAAATATTTGCGCCAGTATATCTGGTATTTACAAAAATGGATCTCATTGCTGGCTTCACTGAGTTTTTTGAGTGTTATGAAGATCAGGAATTTGACCAGGTTTGGGGAGCAACTTTACCTTATAATCCTGAATCATCCCAAAATGCGATTGAGTTATTCGAACAACATTACAATATTTTATACGATGGTTTAAAAAGTGTCAGTACAACACACCTGAGTCGTCGTCATGCTCAAAATATTTCACCAAGTGTAATGACATTTCCTTTAGAGTTTAAAACACTCAAACCTGCACTTAAAACTTTTATTGGGACTCTATTTGAAGAAAACCCATATCAGTTTAAACCAGTGTTTCGTGGCTTCTATTTCACCAGTGCTTTGCAAGAAGGTGTAATTGAAAGTCCAATGACTGAGCAAATTGCACAAGAGTTTCAACTTGCAAAAATTCCAAATAGTGAGCATGGTATACCGAAAAACTCAATTTCCCAGAATCATGGTTATTTCTTAAAAGGTTTGTTCTCTGATGTTATTTTAAAAGATAAAAATCTGGTCAAACAACATATCAACCCCAATAAGAAGCGACAACGTTATCTTGGATTTATTGCAGCTCTACTTGGTGTATCGATTATATTGGGTGTATGGGTCTGGTCGTATCGAAATAACCAGCAGTTGATTGCTGATGTTCAGGCTGACCTCAACAAAGTTGTGCAAATGGAAAAAGCCACAGGTAATGAGCTTTCTACACAACTGGATGCTTTACTTATTTTACAGCAACGTTTGCAACAGTTAGATGATTTTGATCAGCACCGCCCTTTAAAGTTTTCTTTTGGTCTATATCAAGGTAACGAACTTAGAGAAAAATTAAAGATTGAATATCTTAAAGGCATTAAACAAATTGTGCTGACGCCAACCCAGCAAAATATTGCACAGTATTTGCAGCGTGTGAAAAATAATGAAGAAACGCTCAAAGCAAATCATGTTAATGTTGAAATTCAACAGACCTCAAAGAATAAATCACAGCAATATCTGGAGCCTTCAGATACCAATCCACAAGATGCCTATAATGCTTTAAAAGCTTATTTGATGATGAGCAATCCTCAATATATGGACTCTAGTCATCTGAGTGATCAGGTAACACGCTTTTGGCGTTCATGGTTAGATGCAAATCGTGGACAAATGCCAAGAGGTGATATGATTCAGAAAGCGGAACAAATTCTGTCATATAGCATGACACTTGCAAATGATAAATATTTCCCTGTTCTAGAATCAGATTCACTGGTTGTTGATCAAACCCGTCAGGTACTTTTATCTGTTGTTCGGGGGATGCCTGCACGTGATCGTGTTTATAATGAAATAAAAATGCGTGCTGCTGTTCGATATCCAGCATTGACAGTTTCACAAATTGTAGGTGATGTAAATAAAACAGTTGTCCTGGGGAGTTATGCATTACCTGGTGTGTTTACTCAAAAGGCATGGGATGATTATGTTGCAACTGCAATTGATGAAGCTGCGAATAAACCAACCGATAGTAAAGACTGGGTATTAAATAGTACGCAATCTGATGATCTGACATTTAGTGGAAGTCCAGATCAGATTCGCAAGCAACTCACCCAGCTTTATAAACAGGAATATATTGCAGAATGGAAGAAATTCCTGAATGCAGTTCATTACGCCAAAAATACAGATTTTGCACAAGAAGCTAAAGTCATAGATATCTTGGGTGAACCACAAAACTCGCCTATTCGTACGCTTCTTGATCGTGTTGCCAAGGAAACAAGCTGGGATAATCCAGTCGTTCAAGCAGAGCTTGCAGCGCCTCAGACAGGATTTATTGCGTGGTTTAAACGGACGATCTTGAGACAAGGTAGCGAAGAGTCTGTGAAAAAAGCAATGACTCAGGCGCAAGGTCCAATTTCACAAGAGTTTTCTGTTTTCTATCAACTTGTTCGTAAGCGTGATGACCAGCAGAATAAATCATTACTCGATGAATATTTGACAAATCTTTCACAGATTCGTAGCAAGTTTAATGACTTGAAAAATGCAGGCGATATTGGTCCAAGTGCGATGACTATCGTAAAACAAACGATCAGCGAGCAGTCATCTGTATTTAATACAACACAAAAGGTAGTGGATGAAAAACTGTCTGTTGGTTTAAACGAAGCAGATCAACAAATGGTTCAGAAACTACTGGTTAGCCCGCTTACCCAAGCATTTGAAAGTTTGCTCATCCCTGCACAAAATGAGATTAATAAGCTTTGGGTCTTGCAGGCTTATCAGCCATTTAACCAGACATTAAGTCAGAAATATCCATTTAACTCTTCCGCAAGCATTCAGGCAACAAGTGGAGAAATTGGTCAAATCTTTGGTGAAAGTGGCAGTATTGCCAGATTCGTGAAAGAAACATTAGATCCATTAGTCATCCGTCGTGGATATACATTGACTTCAAAAACATGGAAAGATTTAGGTATCAGCCTCAATCCTCAGTTCGTGATGGGCTTCCAGAACTATGTTGCACCAGCAAATGGTGTGGCGACAGGAGATTTAAATCAACCAGCTGCACCTGCAGCGACCAACCAGTCTAATTTCCAGTTTTATCCATTACAAAATCCGAAACTGTTGTCATATTCGATTGAAATTGATGGGCAGCGTATGGTTTATGAAAATGGTATTCAGCAGTGGGTTAATTTTATTTGGCCAAATTCAGGAGCGATTCCTGGTGCGAGAATTACCGCTGTGGACTTGGAAGGGCAAACACATACGATTTTTGAGGCACCAGGTGAATATGGTATTAACCGTCTGATTGACTCGGCTCAGCGTAAACAGCAAAACGGAAGTTTTGAAATGGTGTGGACGAGCAGTAAAGATCCAGCATTGTCAGTTAAAGTGAATTTCAGGTTGATCAGTGGTAACAGTAGCAGTTCTGTTGGTTCTGGACGAGGGTATGCAGGATTACAATTGGTTGACAAGGTTGTAACGGACAAAGCAGCACGTGTAGTCGCAGCAGAAACAGCTCCTATCCAGACGAGTACTCAGACACAAACAACCACACCTACAGTGACTCAGCCAAATACAGCTACTCAGCAACAGCCTAATACAGCTCCAAACGCAGCAGGAGTATCTCGTCCATGATGAATAAGAAAATGATTGAGGAGGTGTCCGATGCAAATACTTAAATCAACACCGCTGTATTATGGAAAAAGCCCAGCCAGAGGTGACTTTTTAAAGACCAAAGGTCAGTATGCACTAATTCAGGTTATTGACCAATGGATTACAGAAGCTTTGGATAATGCAATGCAGCAACCTCAATTTAATGAGGCTTATCCTAGTTTGCCTCCGCTGGATTTCTTTATTGCTAATCCTAAAGAAGAAATGTTTCTGGTTGCTAACCTGATTACCAGTGAGGATAGTTCTGGCAGACGCTTCCCGATGGTACTGAGCCATTTGCTAGAAGTAAAATCACCTTATCAAAACTTTTTATATGCACCTTATATTTATAAGGCAGTGCTGATAGATCTGTTTCAAAAAAATAGAGTGATTCGCAGTGTCCGTGATACTGATGTTTTGCTGGAAAAACTGGGTAAACTTGGTAATGAAATTCAGGTACTGACATCACCAGAAAGTACCGAGTTTTATGAAAACCATACTATTCACTCATTTGCACACTTAATGAAAGTTAGCCCATATCAGCTTGCTCAAAGTATGATTGGGCTTGGTCTCCTGCTACAACCTGTATTAAAACATGGAACCAGTAAATTAAATAAGGTTCTGATCTTGCCTATTAATAACCCGAGTTATTGCTATGAAATTGCTGCTTTTTGGGTGAGTTTAATAGGAAGATTTCTTTCACAGCATAATACGGAAGTTCTGATTGGACTATTGCATCATGAATCACCAGTTTTACTCTTTGGTTTTCAGGGAGCAGATATTCTGGCATTGAGTGATATTTTTACTCAGAATATGAGTAGTGAACGTTGGGTATCTTTATTAAATGCATCTTGGATCGATCCTTATCTGGAACAAAATGCCGGATTAGCAGCACTTGAACAGTCCTTGAGCGAACGGCAGCTGAGTCTTAATCAAGGGGTGAAGTTGTTTAGACAGACATTTATAGATGGATAATTATGAAAATTAAAGAATATATCAAACGAACGACATGTGGTGTGATTTTCAGTCTAAGTACTTATGCTTTTGCCCAGCCGATTGTAGTGGAAGGGGTGGTTCCAAATGATGCCAGTAAACAGGCAATTTTGACTAAATTAAAATCAGTTTATGGCAATGATCAAGTCATTGATAAAATACAGATTCGCTCGGTTTCTGCACCAAATGGCTGGAGTGACTCTGTAATTAAGGTGATCACACCAGATCTTAAAAAAGTATCACAAGGGAAATTGTCAGTTAGAGGAACTCAGGTAGATCTGACTGGTAAAATGAGTAATCAAAATGATATTCAACCAACAACAGCCGCTTTCCAGTCATTAATTCAGCCACCATATCGTTTAAACTCCCAATTATCTGTCAATCAGGCTGAACAGCAGGTTGTTGATAACGCACTCAAAAACAGGATTATCGAGTTTGAATCTGGCAGTGCGATATTGACAGAGTCTGGAACAAAAATTCTGGATGAAATGGCAGTTGCTTTAAATAAGGTTCAAGGTAAAAATGTGAAAATTATAGGGCATACAGATAGTTCTGGTGACCCTCAAAAGAATGTTCAGCTGAGTCTGGAAAGGGCAGAGGCCGTCAAAAAATATTTGGCTGGAAAAAATATCCCCGAATCACGTTTAACAACTTCAGGATTGGGGGCTGAAAAACCAGTGGCTGATAATAATACAGCTGAGGGTCGGAAAAAGAATCGACGAATCGAGTTTGAAGTGCTCTAAAAGAGGAAAATAAAAATGGCTACGCCGTATATTACAATTGGTTGCCCGACGACGGGTGGGGGGCAGGTTATTTCTGGAGATAGTAGTTTTCTTATAGAAGGTATTCCTGTTGCTTGTGTAGGTGACAAGGCAACATGTCCATTGCATAAGACAGTTTCAACAATAGTTTCTGGAGATTCGCATATGCAGGTGATGGGGAAGCCTGTAGCACGTGCAGGTGATTCTCTATCTTGCGGATGTAAATTATTACCAAAACAAAGTTCAGTGGTCGGCGCAAATTAATTTTTAAATTTAACCTGTCATATTTTTTAATATTAAAATCTAAAAAATCAACTGAAATGTGCTGTTTTCTAACAACTCCTTTTTTTGAGGAGTTGTTATTTTATTCATTAGCCTGCCTTTTGATTCTTAAAATTTGTACCAGTAATCGTGTTAGTATCAACTCGTCCGATTCTCCATTGATATGGTGGTAAGGTTCCATTCACGCTAAAGTCACCCACAATACGATCTTTAAATATCCTTGGGTTATGTGAAGCCAGCGTGCGTACATTGCGCCAATAACGATCCAGTGCATACTTTTTATCTGTTGCAGAAGCACCCAATGCATCAAAAAGGATAGTTGAGGCGTTTAAAACCAAATCAGTGATAATACTTTGTGATTGAGCTATTTCCAGCTCAGCGATAGCATTAGCATCCGCTTCATAAAGTCCGTTGTCCTGGAATGCAGCATCAAACGCACGTTGCAGGGCTTGTGCATTTTTCTCAATGATAGCTGTGGACGTATAGGCAGCACCACGGATTTTACCTACAATTTGCAAAATCTGGGGATCATTGCGAACATGTGAGGTATTTGCATGTGTATAATTCCGGGTTCGACTTTCTACTGCTGCTGATACGTCATATGTGGCAGCACGAGCTAGACCCGTAATGATCGCAAGTTGAATAAGCTGATAATAAGCAGCAGAATATTTAAAACGGACATCATCAGTTAAAATATGTTCAGGATTAACTACAACATTATCAAACTCACTCGTACCGCTTGCGGTTAGAACCTGACCAAAGCCATTCCAGTCATCGATAACCTCTACACCCTTAGCTTGTTTAGCTACCAAAATCGTTGAAGATTGTTGATCCAGATCAGTAATACCAACATCAAGCCAATCCGCATATAGGCTTCCTGTGGTATAAAATTTTTGGCCATTTAAGACAACGTCTCCATTTTCTTTACGAGATAGACGTGTTGAAAAATTTTCAATAGAACCATTTCCGCCCTCAGACCAAGCACTGCCAACAATATCACCTTGTGACAGTTGTGTTAGCCAAAAGTTTTGAAAATCTGTATTTGGAGAAATGAGAACATCTTCTGTAAAACCAAAATGTACACGTAAAGCCTGTGGTAAATTTGCATCGGCTTCTGCAAGTTCTATTAATAATGCAAACAGTTCTGGAATAGTTGCATCGAATCCATTATACGTTTCAGGTAATCTTAATCGGGTAAAACCAATATCTTTTAACCACTGAATCTGCTCGAAAGGCAAAATATGCTGTGCTTCTCTTTCAGCCAAGCCTGCTTTGATTTTTTCAAAAGTAGGTCGAAAGTGTGAGGCGAGAGTATCGTAACGTGCACTTGGACCTTGCCCCCATACTTGATAAACCTGGGAGCTTTGAATATCTTTCTTATGTTTTAGCTGTGTTGTCAAAGCTACATCATTGAGTGAATTCATCGTTGGTATTTCAAGCTAAAACCTAGATGCTAATCCTATTTTTAATTTTGAAAATGAAGTTTTTTTTCTAACAAAATACAAAAAAAATATTTATAAAATCCTGCAAAAGTCTCGAAAAAAAAAGATTTCACATATTACGAACAGGGTCATTAGCATAAACTTGACCGACTAAGTAGACATTAATAATGGCCAATATAGAACAAGCTGCTACATATTATGAAGTTAAAAAAGCAGAAGATGTTTCCAGACTTATTTCTAAATATGCAGGTCAAGGTAAGACCAACAAAGTGATATGGTTAGCTTTGATTGGAGTATTTATTGATGCATATGATTTAACAACTTTATCTTTTGGCATAGAACAGGTAATTACGGAGTTTTCATTATCGCCTGTTATGACGGGTGTTGTAGCATCTGCCATTATTTGCGGAACTATAGCTGGCAATATATTGGGAGGATGGTTAACCGATAAAATAGGGCGTTATCGGGTATTCATGGCAGATATGGTGTTGTTTGTTATCGCAGCAATTGTTGCGGGTTTAGCGCCAAATGTCTGGGTATTGATTATTGCCCGTTTCATTATGGGAATTAGTGTGGGAATCGATTTGCCTGTTGCCATGTCATATTTAACTGAATTTTCCAGGTTTAATGGGCGTAGTAATAAGGCGGCCAGATTGGCAGCTTGGTGTCCAATGTGGTATGCAGCATCATCAGTATGTTTTGCTGTCGTACTATTTCTTTATTTTTTATTGCCTGAAGAATATGCAAATTGGCTTTGGAGGGTATCCTTGATTTTTGGGGCTGTCCCAGCTTTATTGATTATTTTTATCCGAGGAAAATATTTAACAGAGTCACCAATCTGGCTTGCAAATCAAGGAAATTTGAAAGAAGCAGTCAAAATTCTCAATGAGTCATATAATATTCCCGCATTGACTAAAATTGAATATGCACAGGCTGTACAGATAAAACCATCTCATACTGGATTTGCTGTCTTATTTAACAAAACTTATTTACCAAGAATGATAGTGTCGATTGTGATTCACATCTCGGTGGCTTTTCAATATACGACAATTGCATTTTTCTTACCGTCGATTTTATCCAGATTCTTTCATACAGATACTTTGACCACGATTTCAACGACTTTGGGACTTAATCTGTTGTTTGCTTTTACAGGTGGACTGCTTGGTGTTTATATTGCGAGTAGATTGACCTCACGATTGGTATTGATCGCTGGATTTGCCATACAGTTTTTGGCTTTACTATCGTTAAGTCTGATTGGGCAACCTGAAAATAGTTTTTTACTGTATATCGCGATTATCATGCTTGGACTGTGGTTATTTGCTGAAGGGTTTGGCCCTGGTGCACAGATGATGATTTATCCAACCATGGCTTACCCAGCTTCAATTCGTGGGGTGGGAGTTGGCTTTAATCGTGCAGTGTCAGGTGTAGCACAGGCAACAGCCTTGTTTTTACTTCCAATCTGGATGGCAAAGTACAACACGCATGTATTTTTAATCATTTCAGTTTTCGCTATTGTACCTATATTAGTCATTGGTTTTTTGATCAAATTTGAGCCTACAGCAGTTGACGTTGATGCAGTAGTAGAAAATGACAATATCATTAAAAACTTACAACATCAGATATCATCACAATAGATTCATTCAGGATGGCTATACAGATGAATAAAATAAGTGAGCCATCCTTTTATAAATATAAAAGACTTTTTGGGGCTGGAAATTGTAAAGTCTTTCTTTATACTTATTTAAAATAAATATATAAATATGAAAAAAACGTATAAGAATAGCTTTAAAATAAAATTCTCATGAATCAATAAAATAAAAATACCATAAATATTCTGTAGCTTTTAAATGTGAATGGTTATCAACAAAATATGCTAGCATCGCCTCAAAATCAGGATGTGAGTGATTTTGAAGATAGGTCTATATTTCGCATTCACTGCGATGTTGTTACAAATTGCTGTATTTTTACAGCCATTATTACCGGAAAAATATGAGTTTGCTCCGGTGTGTGACACTATTGCTGAAGTTATGCAGTTGGATCGTAGTTTATTTTCAAATTCTCAGGAATTGATGTCACCTGCGATGCATCATACAAGTGTGCATGAGCATATGCAGCATAGTATGAATCAAATGGATGCTGATCATACACAAAAGCATCAGCATCATTTAGAACATGACTGTATGTTCTGTTCGGTATTTAGCCATGTTATCCCTGTTTTAAATACTGATATTCAGCAGGTTGTTGATCGAATCCATATAATTTTGTTATTTATCACAAAATTATTTAAAAGCTTTTATTTCGCATTACAACAACTATTTCTGCTTCCGCAAAATCGAGCCCCACCAGTTCTTTTCTCTTAGATCACTAAAATTTAATTCACGCGATACAACCTTGATTAGGTTTTATTGAATTTTGCTGGCTTAAAAAAGAGAAAAGTCATGTTATTTATTCAATCAAATATCTCGTCACGCGAGATAAAAAGTCATGTCCAGAAAAATATACTGTGCGTTGTGAACACTCAAAGCGAAAATGAGACTCAGGTTAAGATTAGCCAGAAGACTGTATTAGCTGAAGATCCAGCAATAAAAACGATAAGATTAGTGTTTTCAGCCTCTCTATTGGGTTTTATACCTTTTTCAAGTTTATCTTTTGCTGCAGAGAATGAGACTGTGAATGGTTTATTGGAGACGCAATCTGAAGTGGCTCAACTACCAAGTATCAAAATGACTGCTCAAGAAGATGGACAAAGACAGTTGTTATATTTAAATCAGATTAGTCATGTTGGTAGTGGCTTAAAACTGACTGCAAAGGAAACACCAGCAACAGTTGAAACCTATACGCAGGAACAGATGCAACAAAAAGGTCTGCGTACGGTAAAAGATGCTTTTGCAAATATCACTGGTGCGATTGTAGGTAATGTTCCAGGTAATCCTGCGGTACTTTCCATGCGTGGATTTAGTGATAGTGCAGTTAGTGTGTTGCAAGATGGTATTCGTATTTCAGATTCAACGATGATGATGCGTGATCTTGATTCATGGAAATATGAGAAAATAGAAGTGCTTAAAGGTCCAGCTTCAGTATTGTACGGCTTGGGATCTCTTGGCGGTACAGTCAATATGATTACCCGAAAACCGAGTCTGGATGGTGATGAAACTGATGGAATGTTGAGTTATGGGAGTTTTAATACCGTACGTGCAGCAATCAGCACCAATCAGAAACTGGACGAGTCTACTGCACTTTTATTGCAAGCCAGTTATTCGGATTCTGATAGTTTATATGATATTGACCATCAGGATACTAAAAAAGTCAGTGTAGGTTCTGGTTTGTTATATCAACCGAATGATGATTTATCCATGCTATTTTCGGTGGATCATGATTATGATAAAGCAGATTCTACTTATCAAGGCTCTCCTTTATTACCTGCTTCAGTTGCGAAAAGACCAGGCAATATTTTAAAAAGTGCTGATGGGTTAGTACTGGATAAATCACTTCGCCATATTAATTATAATCCTGAGGGTGCTTATTCAAGTTCTGAGAGTACAACAGTAAATTGGAAAACTGACTATAAGTTAACTCCAAATTGGACGTTGAATAACGTGATGACTTATTTCAAAGCCACGCGTGATTTTTTTGAAGCACCAGATCAAAATTACGATAAAGATTTAAAATTGTTCAAGCGTAATGTTGAACGGATTACCCATAATCATGAGTTTTGGAGTAACCGTTTGAGTCTGAGTAATGATGTCAATTTATTTGGAAAATATCGTAATAGATTGAGTATCGGTACTGAATATAACCATACAAATTTAACCAGTTTAAGACAATTTGCAGACTTTACAGATGTCGATCCATTTGCTCCAGATGTGGGAATAATGCCATCAGGAGGTGATCCAATTTGGGGTAAAGATAATGAGGGGAGTAGTAACTCCGTCCATAAATCCAAAGTCGATACAATAGCAGTGTTTGCCGAAGATGCGTTTAATCTTACACCAGACTGGCTAATTGTCGGTGGAGCAAGGTTTGAGCATCTTGATGCCAAACGTGATGTGATTAATCTCCATAACAATAATACGGAAAAGTTTAATCCAACATTTAATCCGGTTTCCTGGCGTTTGGGTACGATTTACAACATTAACCCAGACATCCAGATTTATGGGCAATATAGCACAGCAGTTACCCCGGTTAACTCACTACTGCTTATTTCATCTGATGATTCAGATTTTAAGTTATCCAAAGGTAAATCAGCTGAACTTGGCTTCAAGACCAGTTTATTTGGTGGCAAGACAGATGTGATTGGTTCAATTTATTGGATTGAGCTAAATGATATTCTTACTCAAGATCCGAAAAACACGCTTTTGACTGTTCAGGGTGGTTCCCAGACTTCCAGAGGTGCAGAATTAACTGCATCGACCATGATTACACCCCAGCTGCGTGCAGATCTGGGTCTGGCTTGGGTAGATGCGAAATACCATGGTTTGATAGAGGATAACGGAGCTGATCGTTCTGGAAATAGACCAGTCAATGTACCAAAACATGTCGCAAATGCATCAGTGAATTATAAATTTAATTCAGTCCCTGTATCACTTACTGCCTATGGAAAATATGTCGGTGGTTTTTATACCGATACTGCAAATAGCTATTTTGTAAAAGGGCATGCAACTTTAGATGCATCTATTTCTTATGCGCTGAAAAATATGACTTTTACGCTATGGGGCAGAAATTTAAGCAATGAATACTATGGTGAATATTCAGGATACTCACCAACACAGATCTTCATTGGTGCGCCGAGAAGTGTTGAACTGGCTATGACATTTAAATATTGATCAAAATAGGATTGGAAAAGATGAAAAAGACGCTATTGACTTCATTTATTTTAGCCAGTGTCAGTTTTGGTTGTTCAGAAGCGCATGACGGGCAAAAAAATGCGAAAGATAATGTAAAAATCAAGGTAGTCACTGATCCAGCGCTGAGTGAATGGGTAGGGCATTATTCTGGAATTACGCCCTGTGCTAACTGTATAACCCGTTGCGAAGGATGTGAAGGTCTGGGAATAGACCTGAAAATTAATGCTGATCAGACTTATGTTCTGGAACGTAGTGACAATAACAATACGAGTAAGCCTGAAGTTTTTGCAGGGCGTTTTCACTTTGTTGATCCAGATAAAACCAGGATCGAACTGATTGGTGTGACTGACCGCAATAAACTCGGTATAGATGAGGGTATGGTTGAATTTATAGACACTCAAACTCAGCAGTACTTCGATTCTTATACGGAATTTGAGTTGGATAAATCAACCTGAGGTCTATGTCACTCATCTGTAAAACCTACAGCTTTAAGCTAGGAATATATGCTATACGACATAAACTGTCGTATAGCAATTTTATAAACTATTTTTAAATTCTAATGTTTTTTATAATAGATAAAGTAAGAAAGTTAGGATTTAAGAGATGAAAGATATAAATATAATTCGCGAACTATTTGAAAAATTAACACAACAAAAAACCAAGAATAGCTTTGTTTATCTGGTTGGAATGGTGGATATAAGCAATGAAGATATTCAATGGCTTATTCAGGAACAGTATGTCGAAGTAGATGAAGCAATCTCCTATCTGGATAATAAAGACATCATATTTATCAAACAATTAACAGAAAAGGGTAATGCACTATTTAGTCAGCTTCGGACTTAATTCCTGATAAAGAATCCTGGGAAATGTGCCTATTTCCTAGGATGTGCTATTAAAAAGCATTTTAGGTTTGTTGCCCGTACCAAGGGGAAAGTTGTTGTTGGAGCCAGCGTAAAAATAATTCAAAAGCAACAGCGACGATCGCAATGACTACAATTCCCAAAATAACAGTATCAGTAATTAAAAATTGTGCGGCAGATTGAACCATAAAACCAACTCCACGATCTGCTGCTACCAGCTCAGCTGCGACAAGGGTAGACCAGCCTACACCTAGTCCAATCCGTATCCCTGTCAAAATATGTGGTAAAGCAGTAGGTAAAATGACATATCGAATAATCTGGCTTTTACTTGCACCAAAAGATAATGCAGCCCGCTCGCGGTTTATCTGATGGCTAATGACACCGTGAGTACTGCTGATAATAATAGGTGCGAGTATGGAAAAGAAAATCAGTAAAACTTTTGTTGTTTCACCAATACCAAACCAGATCACCAATAAAGGTAAATAAGCAAGAGGAGGTATGGGTCTCAATAGTTCTACCAGTGGATCGAGTACAGCACGTACCCATTTATTTAATCCCATCCATAACCCAATAGGAACACCGATTATGATCGCAGCAAATAGCGCGAAAAATACTCTGGAAATACTTGCCGCTAAATGTTGCCATAATGTGGCTTTCATAAAGCCTTGCTGGCTAACTTGTATAAATTTTTGCCAAACTGCCTGAGGACTGGGTAAAAACAGACTTGGAATAATATGTAGGGCAGTGATGATATACCAAATCAATAAAACGCTTAAGACACTCAAAATACTGATCATAATATTTTTATATTCTGAGAGATAAACTGAAAGTTTGGTTTTTTCTAACTTGCTCTGAGTAATATCGTTATGAGATTTCACTGCTTTAGTCGAAGAAGTTAAAGTACTTTCACGTGAAGATGTCATGATACTACCTCTTTATTTTTCTTATTTTGTGAACGCAATTGATCGAAAAGCTGCTCACGTAGTGCAATAAATGCAGGATCTGATTTGATAGTCCGAATATCTTCACCAGCTTTATAACGATCAGCAAAATCCAGCTCTAAAACTTCGGCGATGATGCCAGGTCTTGCTTTCATAAGTATTAGCTGATTGCTCAATAGTAAAGCTTCTTCAATATCATGTGTGATCAGGAAGAAGCCTTTGTTTTGCTGAATCCATAAGTCAAGAACCAGTTCCTGCATAGTTTCACGGGTAAAAGCATCAAGGGCGGCAAATGGTTCATCAAGTAAAATAAACGGTGCATGACTAATTAATGCGCGTGCAATACCGACACGTTGTTTCATCCCCCCCGAAAGCTCCCAGATATTGGCTTTGGCAACATGATCCAGTGCGACAATTTTCAGAATGGACTGAACCTGTTCTTGTATAAATTCTGATGTCTGGTGACTGATTTTTAAAGGAAACCATATATTTTCTTCGACATTTAACCAGGGTAATAATGCATGCTCCTGAAATACAACGGCACGTCTGGCATCTGGAGCGCTTAAAACTTCCTGATCAATTTTAATCTCACCTGAGCTTGGCTTTTGAAAACCTGCAAGAATATTCAGTAGAGTAGTTTTTCCACACCCTGACTCACCTAAAACTACAGTCAATGAGCTTTCTGAAATAGAGAGATTAATATCTTTCAATACAGCTTGTGACTGTTTGGGAAAAGTAAGTGAAATATGTTCTGCTTTTAAAATACTCATTATTTTCACTCCATTATTGAATAAATTTGGAGGAAATATGTTCTTTATAGTCAGGTTTAACCTGATCCACTTTACCCTGACCTTTCAGGAACGTCGCCGTGTCTAAAATATTTTTGGCAAACTCACCATTTAGTGTTGTGATTTGTTGTGACTGATTTAAATACTCATTGCCTGATAAAAGCAACGGAATATCTTTAGTATCTGAACCGGTTAATTGAGCAATTTTTTCTACATTTTCGGGGTTTGAAAAAGCTTTAGGGTCATTGTTATAGCTATCAATTTGTTTAAGCGTGGTTTTAACAAATGACCTGAGAAAATCAGGATGCTGCTCGGCAAAATCCTTACGCACTACCCATAGATCATAAGTAGGAGAACCCCATTGACCAACTTGTCTGGAATCTGCAAAAACAGTACCTGAAGCTTTTGCTTTACTTAATGCAGGTTCCCATACATAGGTTGCATCAATATCTCCACGTTCCCATGCAGCAGTAATTTCTGGTGGACGAAGATTAACAATCTTTACACTATTTTCGGCAATGTTCCAATGTTTTAATGCCGCTAATAAGCTGTAATGTGTTGTTGATACAAATGGTACAGCAATGGTTTTACCCACAAGATCTTGAGGTGTTTTAATGCCCGATTTTTCGCGAACGACAAAAGCTTCCGAAGAGCCTAGTTTTGATGTGATTAAAAAAGTTTGGATGGGAACATCGCGACTTGTTGCAGCAGCATAAGGGCTAGATCCGATATTACCAATCACAACATCCCCTGAAGCTAATGCATTTACAACATCTGAACCAGTGTCAAATTTCTTCCATTGAATATTTTTTTGACTATCTTTTTCATATTCTCCATTGGCTTGAGCTACTTTACTCGGATCAACCCCAGTTTGATATGCGATGACGATTGTTTTCGAATCCTTTGATTGTGCTGAAGTATTTGGCTGATCAGTTTCTTTATTTTGAAAAAAAATAAAAGCAACAATAGCAATAATAACAACAGCTGTAATTCCAATAACCTTACTGTTTTTCTGACTCATTTTACATCATTCATAATTCTCTGATTTGCCCAATTTTAAGAAGCCTTGATTATGCTGAAAAATAATTAAACATTGTTTATTTATATTTTATTTAGATAAAGCGCATTGTTTTATTTGTTGAGGGATTAAAAGCATACAAACTTTGCTGAATTAAATTTATCAGTTATATCAAATGATAAAAAGTTTTATTCAATGAACCAAGGACAGAATCGAGATATAGAGAATGTGGTGTGAGTAGAATATTGCAGGATATTTAGCAAGGTTAAAATGCGAGCGTTATAGCGCAATAAGTAAAAAAATCCCTTTCATTTAAGAAAGGGATTTTTATGAGTTTAAGATAAATCAAACCAGATAAATTGACTATCATCCAGAGCCTTGATGCTTGTCACATCATCGAATAACAATGCATCACCAGGATTAACCGTTTGATCTCCAATTAAAACCTGGCCAGAAATTAAATGGACATAATTAAATTTCTGGGTAGCCTGAATTGGTAACTCATGACCTTTTTCCAGATATGCTGCCTTTACTTCAGCATTTTGGCGAATATGCATAGGCGCATTTTCATGAGGTCCAACGATCAGTTGCCATTCATTTGGTGTTGCTTTAGGGTCGCGTAAAATCTGTTGATAGTTTGGTTCAGCATTTTGTACATTTGGATGAATCCAGATTTGTAACATATGTACAGGTACGTCACCATTGTTCATTTCACTATGCTGTACGCCTGTTCCAGCACTCATCAATTGCCATTCACCTGCAGAAATATGACGCTCATTACCCATACTGTCACGATGAGAGATCGTACCATCAAGTACACAGGTGAGAATTTCCATATTGTCATGTGGATGTGTCCCAAAACCGTTATGCGCAGCAATCGTATCATCATTGATAACACGTAGAGCGCCTACGCCCATATACTTAGGATTGTACCAACTGCCAAATGAAAAACTATGTTTGGTATCTAGCCATCCAGCTTTTACATGACCACGTTCGGAACTGCTATGTAGATATGCATTCATGCTGCACCTCTTTATTTTTGTCAATGAGGGTATTTTACTTATCTTAAAAATGAGGGTAAATGTTGGAAATGCAATGTTTTGTTCTATTTTTAGAACAAATGTTTATGGTATATATAAAATGAAAAATAAATAAAAAGTGCATAAAAATTATTTTATGCACTTTTTATTGATAGAGAACAATTCACTAGAGAATTATTCTAAGAATTTAACAGTTACACCAGCGCGTACTTTTTTACCCAGGTCATTTGCATCCCAGTTCGTTAAACGAATACATCCGTGCGAAGCTGTTTTTGAGATGGCAGAAGGATTCGGAGTTCCGTGAATACCGAATGATTTTTTACTTAAACCAATCCAGATATTACCTACAGGTGCATTCGGACCAGGTGGTAACGATAAAGGTTTTAAATTTTTGCCTTGAATAAAGTTACTAGGAGAGTAGCTATACCATGGATTTTTTGCTACACCTGTGACTTTATATGTACCTGTTGGTGATGGTGTATCTGTACTACCGATAGTCGCTGGGAATGAAGCAATCATTTGATTTTTACTGTTAAATAAATACAGTTGTTTTGCACCTTTATGTGCAACAATCAAGTGAATATCTTCAGGTAATTCATTGCGGATATTGGTCACAATGATTTTTTCACCAACTTTGTTAAATGTTGCTTTTGGATTGATTTTCTTTAAAAACGCCTCATCCATGTGAAACTTTTCACCAAGCATTTCAGTTACACGAGTGTAATAAAGTCCAGGCATTTTTGCCTGTAAGGCATAGTCATGCGGAATTGATTTGGCATAAGGTCCTTTAAGATCCGCATCTGTAATCGTGTATTCTACAAATGCTGGCTTATTACCTTGTTTAGCAATTAAAGCATCCCAAGTTTCCTGAGTTAAAACACCAGTAGGTTTAATGCCATTCATTTGTTGGAATGATGCAATTGCCTTGAGGGTGTTCATACCACTAGAACCATCAATAGCGCCAGGTGAAGCATGAGCATTGTTTAACATGACATGCGCACGTGCATATACCGGGAACTGACCTTTACCAATATTTTCATACCATTCGGCATTATTCATACCATCTAAAGTCCAAGAGGCTTTTTCGGCAGGTACAGATGGTGTAGTTGTAGTTGATGGTTTTGTTGTTATAGGAGAAGAAGCTGGTGTCTCAATTGGTGATACAGCAATATCAGCATTTTTGTCTTCAGATTTCTCTAGGTTTTGCAGTGTCTGAGATGCCTTGTTTAAATCATTTTGCTCTTGCTGGGAAATTTGTGCAGCACTCGTTGCAGTATCGTTTACAGCCGAAGATGCATTGGAATCAATCTCTAAAGGATCAATAGGATCTTGAACTGGAGCAGGAGATGAAATTTTTTTAGGAGTTAATTGTTTCTCAGCAGTCGGAGCCGCGAAAGCTGAGCCAGCAAATATACAGCTTAAACTCAAAGCAAGAATTGAGCGAACGAACATGTAATTCAACCTTAAGAATTATTCATATAGATTGTCTAAAAACTTTGCAAGTATTACAGAAAAAAAACGCTAATGCAGTATTTCTTTTGTTTAATTTAAAAAAATTATCAACTTAATTTGATAAATAGAAATTACTAATTTGGAAGTCGTTTTGCTATGATGTGGAGGACTTCAAATTTTAGAATGGGAAAGTAATGACGACCTTAAAAAATGATCGTTTTCTGCGTGCCTTATTAAGAGAACCAGTTGACACCACTCCAGTATGGATGATGCGTCAAGCAGGTCGTTACCTCCCGGAATATAGAGAAACTCGTGCTAAAGCGGGAGACTTTCTTTCACTCTGTAAAAATACTGAATTAGCATGTGAAGTCACATTACAGCCTTTACGCAGGTACGAGCTTGATGCCGCCATTTTATTTTCAGATATTTTAACGGTACCTGATGCTTTAGGATTAGGATTATATTTTGAGGCTGGTGAAGGGCCTAAATTTAAAAAAACGATTCGTACAGAACAGGATGTAGCCAATTTACCAAAATTTAATGCCAAATCGGATTTGGATTATGTCATGAATGCGGTTTCAACCATACGTTCTGCATTAGCGGGTCAAGTCCCACTCATCGGTTTTTCTGGAAGTCCTTGGACATTGGCAACATATATGGTTGAGGGTGGTTCGAGTAAAGATTTTCGCTATACAAAGCAGATGATGTATGCAGAACCTGAGGTTTTACATGCACTATTAGACCGTTTAGCTGATGCTGTGACAGAATATTTAAATGCTCAAATCGATGCTGGTGCTCAGGCGATTCAGATTTTTGATAGTTGGGGAGGAGCACTCGCGCATCGAGAGTTTATTGAATTTTCACTAAATTATATGCAGAAAATCGTATCTGGATTACAGCGTGAAAAAGATGGTCGAAGAATTCCGGTTATTTTATTTACCAAAGGTGGTGGTCAGTGGTTACAACCAATGTTGGCTACTGGTGCGGACGCATTTGGTCTTGACTGGACAACACCTTTAAATGTTGCCCGTCAGACAATTAATGGTCAAGCAGCTCTACAAGGCAATTTAGACCCTGCCACACTTTATGGCTCAAAGGCAAATATAGAGAAAGCAGTTAAAGCCATGCTGGATGATGCATATCAAAATGGGGAAAAAACTGGTTATATTGCTAATTTAGGACATGGTATTACACAGTGGGTAGATCCTGAAAATCCCAAGGTATTTGTAGATACCGTACATGAATATAGCCTTAAATATCTGGGTTAAAGATTAAAAAATAATCACGTATAGATTTTTCCATGACCTATATCTATTCAGTATTTGAATTTTTATATAAGGCGGCTTCGGCTGCCTTATTTGGAATTTTGCTGCTGCTTGCTTTTGCAGTTACCGCTCCAATGGGGAGTCAGGAATTTCATGGTCTGTTTCGCTATGATTATTTATTATTTTATGCCTTGATTATTCAGGCATGTCTTTTATACCTTAAATTAGAATCACTTGCAGAAGCAAAAGTAATCGCCTTGTTTCATATCATGGCGATGTTAATGGAGATTTTTTTAACCCACCCGCAAATTGCTTCATGGCACTATCCGCAGCCTGCCATATTTAAGATATTTACTGTGCCTCTATTTGCAGGGTTCATGTATTCTGCTGTAGGAAGTTTTTTTGCCAGATCGCTACGTTTGTATCAGGTTTCATTCAAAGAATTACCTAACTTTGTCAATATGTTAGCTTTGGCATTGTGCTCTTATATCAATTTTATGAGTAAGTTTTTTATTCCAGATATACGTATCTTATTATTTATCTGGAGTATTTTTATTTTTTGGAAAACTAAAATTACTTTTTGTCTAAGTCAGAAAAAAATACAACTGCCTATGTTACCAGTGCTTGTCATTTTGGCATTTATCATCTGGATTGCTGAAAATATTAGTACATTTTATAAGATTTGGGTCTATCCAACGCAGGAAAATACATGGCATATGGTGGGATGGGGAAAATTAGGTTCATGGTACTTGCTTTTATTATTGAGTTTGGTTCTGGTACTTAAAAGGCTTTGTTGCACAAACCTATCTGTAAAGGCTTTTTCAGCGATATAATTTTCAAATGAAGAAGCCTACACACAAAATCTACCGCACAACCAATTGGCCCGCATATAACCGAGCACTCATGAGTCGCGGAAATATTGCCATTTGGTTTGATCCTGCTACGCAATGGTATGCGCCATCAAAAGGCAAACAAGGGCGAAATCAAACCTACTCCGACGCAGCCATCCAATGCTGCTTAATGATTAAATCCTTATTCCGTCTGTCTTTACGTATGGTCACTGGCTTTGTGCAAAGTCTGATTA
>NZ_OOGT01000036.1 GCF_900323515.1 Acinetobacter stercoris
AAATAACTCTTTGTTATATATTGATTAATTTTTTTGGCACAGTTGTTGCCATTGATATGCTCAGTCACGTTAAATGGAACAACAATGTTTAAGATGAATAAAATTCGGCAGGGCATTTTGACTGCTACATGGGGTGTTACGGCAAGTATATCTTCATTTGCATTCGCAGATGATGAGGTGGAAACAACTTCTCCAAATACAGCAAAGCAACAACAACTAAAAACGGATGATAAAGATGTAAAAAAGCTTGGAGATGTAGTGGTTACTGCACAATACCGTAAGCAGAACATTCAGGATATTCCCTCATCAATTACCTCTGTTTCAGGAAAAGACCTTGCAGCACAGGGGGCTACCTATGTTGGTGATCTTTTGACTTTTTCACCAAATGCTGCTGCTGATAATGTTGAGGGAGATAGTAGACCACGTTGGTACATTCGGGGATTGGGCACAGGAGATGTTGCTGCTTCAACTGTTTATCCTGTTGGAATTTATGCAGACGGAGTTTATCTAAATTCACCTGTTGCAGGCGCAGGGGATTTATTTGATATGGAGCGAATTGAGGTTTTACGTGGACCACAAGGCACACTATATGGAAAAAACACCACTGCGGGTGCAGTTAACTATATTTCGAGAAAACCTGTATTTTCAGATAAACCAAATGGTTATGCAACAGTTGGTCTTGGTAGTGAAAATGCAAGAATTTTTGAGGGCGCAGTAAATGGCAAACTTTCTGATAATTTAGCCATTCGTGGTTCGTTCTATTCGGAAGATCGGGATGGTTTTGCAAAAAATCTGGCTAATGGTGAAAATTTTGGTGATGTTGATAAAAAATCTTTCCGTATACAGGCCTTAGGAAAAATAAATGATTCATGGACTGCACTACTTAACCTGCATAGTCAGGTGCTACATGGTGTTGGTAATAACGGATCTCTAAGCGTTGGTAAATATTGGGGGAAATATCAGCGTCCAGCAGGACGAGATGCTGATATTGATCTGGATGAGAGAAATAAAATCCAGCATGACGGAATTTCGTTGACCATAAATGGTGATTTGGGGAGCGGATATAATTTTACATCCATCACTGCAGCAGATAAGACGACACAAACCTATACCACTGATAGTGATTACACTCCTTATGATGTTGCACGTATGTATGGTGATCATGAATGGAAGCAGTTTAGTCAGGAATTTCGTATTTCTTCTGATGAGAAAAAGCGCCTCAGCTGGATCGCAGGAGTGCATTATTTCAATGAAGATCTGGACTCCACTCTAGCGAAAGCACGTGTGAATAAATTGTTGCCAGATGGTGTGACGAATGCACAGACTGCAGCAGCACCTGCTTATCAGAATGTTACCTACAATCAGGGGAATCAGAGCTTTGCTGCTTTTGGTAACACGACATTTAAGTTTACGGATAAGTTTAAGGTTACAGGTGGGCTTCGATGGACTTGGGAAGAAAAAGATATTGATCTGAATCTGACTCAAATTACGACTGGAGATTATTCCAAAGGGAGTTGGTGGCAGGAAAATGCATATAGCAATGCTGTCTATAACCCTACTCTGAATGCAAATGGGCAGGTGGGTAAGAAGAAAAACTGGAGTGATTTTACCTACGATATTACACCTGAATATCAAATTACCCCCGAGTTGAAAAGCTATTTCCGTTATGCACGAGGTTTCCGTTCGGGTGGTTTTAATACAGGAATCACGGGTAATCTGAGCCAAATGAATGTGGTTAATCCAGAATATTTAGACAGTTATGAGTTGGGGTTCAAGTCTGAACTGTTACAAGGCAATTTAATCGCAAATGCTGCGGTATTTTATTATGACTATAAAGACATTCAAACCAATCTTCTGGTCAGTACACAAGGTCAAGGTGGCGGAGTTTCATCTGTATTAACCAATGGACCTAAAGCTGAAGTCAAAGGCGCGGAACTGGAGCTTGATTATCTTGCGACTGAAAACCTGCGATTACGTCTCGCTGCTGCATATCTTGATACGGAATACACCAGTTTCGTCGATCGAGACCCAGTCACAAATGTGGTGAGTGCAGATAATAGTGGCAATCGTTTAGTCCGCTCACCCAAATATACTTTAGGTGTTGGTGGAACTTATACCTTCAATTTAAATAATGGTTCACGCATCGTTGTTGGAACAGATGCTAATTATAAAGATAGAGAATTTTTTCTGGTTAACCGTCAAAACTATTCAGTTGATCCAGAGCTAAGCCAAAAAGCTTTCACTTTATGGAATGCCAACATTGGCTATTACAGTGCTGATAACAAATATCAGATTAATGCTTTTGTGAAGAATTTACTCGATAAAGATTATCAAACACACGGTCGCCCAAATGGACCAGTTGGTCAGTATGTGGTGACGTATGGCAACCCACGTCAAGTTGGTGTCTCTCTAACAGCAAAATTTTAGTATAGGAAATAATCATGGGAATTGAATTTTTTACACGCTTACCCTTACATGGCGAAACAGAATATTTGGCAGGTGACCCGAGAAATCGTGGTGACTGGTCGAAAGTGGATGGTGTTGAAAATACTGGTGCAGTTTCAAATTATGATGTAGGTGATGATTTTAGTTACATTGATTATCTGAGCCAAATTGCACGAGCTGCTGAAATCAATGGTTTTGGTGGTGCACTTATGGTTAATGCACCGACTGGTGAAGAGCCTTGGACTGTTTGCTCACTCTTAGCAAGAGAAACCAAAAAACTTAATTATGTGACAGCATTTCAACCCTATCATTTTAGCCCTTTTAATGCTGTACAAAGTGCAGCGACTTATCAACGTGCAACAGGGAACCGTTTGGTATGGAATATTATCAATGGGGGTTCAGAAGTGTTGCAGCAGCAGATTGGTGACTCTATTCCCCATGATGAGCGCTATGACCGTGCGTCTGAGTTTCTGGATGTGGTCAAGGGTTTTTGGGCGAATGACTCATTTCACTATAAAGGTAAATATTACTCTGCCGAAGGTGGAGGTTTAAAACATCCTTTAAATAAAGCACAATTACCGATTATTTGTACTGCTGGTTCATCTATTGCAGCTCGTGAATTTGCAGCAAAACATGCAGATTATTATTTGATGCGTGCTGAGAGACCAGATGAAATTGCTGAATTAATCGCGGACATGCGCCAACGTGCAGCAAAATATGGACGTGAAAACATTAAATTTGGTATGTCCGTCGATACGATAGCCCGCCGTACGGAGCAAGAGGCTTTGGATGAGGCGCAGAGATTTTTAGATGAAGCAGCAGAAAAGCAGCGTCTAAACATAGGGGCGGCACATGCAGGCTTACGTTCAGCGCGTATGTTGAGTTTTGAAAATGAATATAGTGAGAAAAAGGGCAGTACAAATGTCCATGATTTCTTTATTCATAAAAATGTCTGGTCTGGTTTTGGTTATATCGGAATACCACCTGGTGTAGCTTTGGTGGGGAGTTATGATCAAATTATTGAACGTGTTAAAGAATATAATGATATTGGGATAGATTTATTCTTTTTAGCAGGCTACCCGCATTTAGAAGAGGCGTATCGTTTGGGTGAATATGTTCTTCCTTATTTTAAAGCGCAACGTGAGGCACTACACCCATTAATTGCCTCTAAACAATATGATATTGCACTTTGAAAGATGAATGGTTTGTTAAAACCGGTTTATTAAAGATAGATGATCTTTAATAAACTGCTTAAAGCCCGCTCACTAAAAAGTGTCTACAGAATCATTGGCTATTCAGTGTTCCTTACAGATTTGATTACTTTGGACAAGATCTGATAAGTGGCTGTAATCTATAAAAAATATAAATTACAGCTACTCTTACTCTATTGAATAAGAATAGCCGAGATGACTAGCGTTTTCTTATTTGAATACAAAAACCTAAAGTAACCAATAAAGCAATTAACCCTGCAAGACTCGCCAGTAGAATATCTCTGAGTGTTTTATCAATTGGCAACCATGTCCATTTATGCAAATAAGCAAAACTAAAACCTTCAAGAGCATCTTGTTGAGTAATCTTTGCTGCAATGATACCGCTACTGGGTTCTATATAAAGTCGCAGCTGATTATTCAAATTGCTTTCGACTTTTACCACAGGTAAACGCTTATTGATAAAACCATACTCACCGCCAAAACGGGTCACCCATGTACTTTGACCTAGTTGATGAGAAGGTCGTTTTAAATAACTTGCAGCAAGTCGTCTGCTTTGCTCAAGAATACTTATTTTTTCAGAATTAGCTGCATCAATCAGTTCAAGTGCAGGGGCAGATGTCTTAATATGATTGTGATGATCATGCTCTTTTACAGCGGTTAGACTCCCTTGAATTGAAGACTTTCCTACTAATTGGATCATCCAGCCTGCTTGCGTATGTTGTTGGTTAAACGATATTGGGACAATGTTTAAGCGTTGTACGGGGTGTTGTGTCACAATTTTCCAGGCGTTTAAATTTAAGTCCTGTGTATTAAAAACAGGTTGAATATTATCAATTTCAGATTCTTTCTGCCAAAGATGATAAGAACCACTGATGACCCACAGGAGAATAAATACACTTAAACTGATGCCTAAATAACGATGCAAAAATCGAATGGGTTTTTGGCGTAAACGATGATTCTGACGATTATGGATTCTAAAAAATAATCTAATCCCCATAACAGTTAATGTAAAAATACCAATTAAAACGATCTGCATCAGCAACGCCTGACCAGTCCATGCTTGACCTTGCCAAGTCCATGTATGTCCCAGACGAAATATTTTTGCCATCCACATTTTTTTATCATTTGACAGGGTTGCCAATCTGGATTGAGATGGATCTACATAAGCTCTTAAGCCATTGTCAAAATCTACACGCCAGACAGGAAGTAGACGATTGACACTTGGATAATCATCATTAAATTCGGTGATGAGTTCAGTTGAAGTAATCTGTTGTTTTGCCAAATCTGTATACCAAATGGCTAAACGTTTGGCATCTTGTCGTTCTGCATTTTCAATCAATTGACCTGACTGGCTATCAAAGTATTCAGCAATATTCTGATTCGGTTCTAATACCCGATAAGCGACAAGATCTGGTTGTAGTTCGATGGCTTGTAAAGCCGAAAACTGCTTGATTTGATGCTGCTGCAAAACTTGAGGTGCAGGCAGGGCATTTTCGAGATGAAGTTGTTGTGATGGCGGCATTCGTTTTACGGGTTGAGGTTGTGTTGCACTCATGATTGGATGCAACATGCCTGTTAAAGACCACAATAAAACCAGAATGCCTAGAACCATTCCAAAGTTACGGTGCAACTTCAGGAGTTTTTTTAAGTGGGTTGGCATTCATTAGTTATTTCCCAAAGTGATAACGTAAACCTAATAGATAGGTACGTGGTGCAGCGGGGGTATAACTCGCCTGGTTATTACTAAACGAAGTGCTTTCGGCATAGTGGACATCAGCAGCATTCAGGATTTGCCCATAGATCTCATAGGCATTTTTACGATAATTTGCCCGTAAATTTAAAATCGTGTGTCCATTATATTTTTCTGTATTGGCATCATTGATCCAGTAAGAACCTACATAGATACCTTCTACAGAGAGTAATAACTCTGGGATGGGTTTGATCTGATATTCAACTGTACCAAAGCTTTTCGGTGAGCCTGGCATGGTATTGTTGTTATAGTTCAGAACAGTAGATGGTTGAAACTCTTTATATTCATGTTTAGCCAAGCTTCCAGATATTTTCAGGCGTTGATCATATGCATCGCTGATTTTCCATGTTCCCCCGATTTCTAAGCCTTGATGTAATGTTTTGCCTGCATTACGTGGTTCACGGGTATTATCAGGTTTTGTATAGCTTAGAACTTCGTCTTTACCTTCTAAACGGTATAGTGTGATTTCTCCATCAAGTTGATCATCAAAGAGTCTGAAACGTAATCCCGCATCTATATTATGAAATGTTGCTTCTTTTAGGTTAGGTGTAATTAGGTTTGCACCATATAAACTACTGACTTCGGGCGGAACAAAGCCTTGTGACCAGTTACTGTAAAAGTCCAGGTCAGGTGTGACATTCCATACAAAACCAAGTTGAGGGCTGGCTTTATGAAAATTACGTTTCTCATCGGGAGCACCTGTGATTTTCGATGGAATCAGTTTGTTGTCAAAGTCATAACTAATCCAGTCATAACGTGCGCCACCAACTAAGTTTAGTGTAGGTAAGATTTGCCAATTGGCTTGTGCATAGATTGCTTGGTTATTGACATCAACATTAAAGTTACGGAGTAATTGACGCTGTCTAAAACCTGTATACACTAAAGTTTCTGGATTACGAAAAATTTCGATATCGTTGGTTTTTCCCTGATTGGGTGAGTGATCTGCCATCGCACCAACAATCAGCTTAACCTGATTTAATGTTGCCGAATGTTGAAAATTCAAACCATAAGACTGAAATGTATTATAGGTGGTTTGACCACTATAGGTTCCAGTTGGTTTACCATTTTTCATATCTGTACGAATGCTATAACTTGGATTTTGCTCAGTGGTGTTATCACGATAATAGAGTGTGATTTGGCTTTGTTGTTGATCATTCCAGCTGTGATTTAACTGGGAAGATAATCGAAATGCATCGACTTCACGGTAGGTAAATGTCTGATAGCTATAACCTGGACGTTTGCTAAAATCATTTGCATTTACACTGCCTGTCATATCGGCTTTCAGGTGGTTATAACTGACTATATTTTTAATTTGCGTGGCATCTGAAATATGCCAGTCATGCCTTAAAGTGAAACTTTGCTTGTTACTTTCTGCATGATCCTGCCAGTTATCACCACGGTCGCTTATATAGGCAGATAGTCTCAAACCTTGTTGACCAAATGTAGTATCAAAAGTATTTGAGGCACCTATATCCAAACGGCGATAGCCTTCCGAACTTGCACTGATACCTAAATCCGCGGTTGGCGTTAAACTGGGCGCCTTGGTTAGAAAATTAATAGTTCCACCAATAGCATTACTACCGTATAGACTACTCGCTGGCCCCCGTAAAATTTCAATATTATCAATACCTGCCAAATTTATTTCATATAAAGCATTATGGTTAAACACCCCCACAGGACGCACTGGAATACCATCTTCTAAATATTGATAAACTGCAGCAGTAGTAATCGGTTGACGAATGGACATCATGTGTTGCTCGTTGCCCAGATCATTCATTAAGACACCTGGTGTCTGGTTGACAAGCTGACCGATAAAAGTCGCATGTTTGTCTACAATATCCTGATTGGTAATCTTACTAATAGCGGCAGGGGTATTACTGATTGACTCACCTTCACGACTTGCTGTGACGACAATCGTTGAGAGTGTCTTGGCTTCATCAGTGACCGTATTTGCCAAAACAGATGAACTATAAGTAATTGAAAGACAAGCGGCAGCCAATACTGACAAACGAAATTGAGTATTCATATTCCAACTCTATAAAAAAGCAATAAGCGAAGCTGTACGCAGTGATTCACTGAATACGATGTAAAAATTGCGATTTACAGAGAAAGTGGGGGAGCTTGTTTAATTGGAAGAATATAAAAGATGCGGGGAATGTGCAGATCTTCTGTCCATTGATAACACAGACATCGTATGCGACTAAACCAGGCAACAACAAGAACTAAAATGAATGCGATCAGAGGAATGATAATAGCAGCATCTAAGCCCGAGCTACACAACGGACAATGTTTCATAATCTGGCTGGCAAGTGCAAAAACTTCTTGTGCATATTTGCTCAGATGATTTTGGTCAGTATGTTGCAAGTGCTGTTGATGAGGTGTTTCATGTATAGAGTGCTGATGATGGTGAGCATGCCGCTCTCCAGACATGATCATCGCATTTTGAATTTCAGTTACTTGGCAATGAGAAGGCATCGCATAAAGTGCAGGAATAATGCCTATATGTACCATTGAGGGTAAAAAGATATGCCAGAGTAAACATAGCAAAGTAATCGTACCTAAAAAGGCACGCTTTTTTTGCAAATGTTGACGGGAACTGGACTTCATATCAGCGATAAGTCGTAGAAATGTGTGTGAAGTATAATTAAAAAAATATATTAATCAAAATTAATCTATAGCAAACGGGTTGGTATAATTATCATGTAACAATCGGAAAGTAATTAAGCTTAGTATTTAAGGTTCATTTTGATAAACCTATATAAATTTCAGATCTTGGCTGCTTAACCCATCTTCAATAATTGATAAGACTGAAATGAGGTGTTTTAAGGGGCTTTTGGCTTTGCCTGTATTGTTTTTGCAACCCATTTATATTCGTTTAAATTATCAGTTGACCGCTATAGATTTAGCAGATATTGGCATAAATCTTTAGCGGTTTTTTGATGAAATAGAATTTATTGCTTTTATTTCTAATCAGTTTTTATTCAATTTGTGTTTGGGCGTTCAGCTTTGCAGCAACTTTACGAGGTGCTGTTTCAACAATGAATAAACTTAAAATCATGCCAATGATCGTCCCGACTAGACTGAGATAAAAAATGTTCTGGATACCATAGTGTTCTGCGATAATCCCTGATAAAAATGGTGCGACACCACCACCAAATATTTCACCTGCACCCACAACCAGTCCGATAGATGAGGCAACTAATCCTATTGGTGCGGATTCTGCTGCAATAGGACCGCTTAACAGTGCGATGAGACCTAAACTAAAGAAAGATAATATAAATAAATAAGTGAATAATGTACTAATGCTGGCATCTGCATTGGCAAATAACCAGATAAAAATACTTGAACCTAAGAAACCAATAAATGCAGTAATTTTACGCCCAATCCAGTCTGATAAAGCGGGTACAAGGAACTGCCCTAAAAAGCCGCCAAAACCAATTGCAGAGACAATAATTCCCATATTTTGAGAGCTAATTTTAAGAAAATTTTCAAGGTATAACGGCACCATTGCACTAATTACAAATACGCAAGACATGGTACAAAACAAACCTAACATGCTAAGTAGAACATTACGAGTCTTGAATAAGGCGGTCCAATTCACTTTGGTTTTTTCAGTATGAGCTCGTGCCTGATTTTCTAAAAGCGGTTCACCTTGTGTTTGCTGTGGATCACGAATAATGAAATACATAAATACAGCCAAGATTAAACCAGGAATGGCAACAATCCAGAACACTTCACGCCATGAAGGGACTACTAATAAAAGTTGTGTTGCAATAATTGGTCCCAGACCTAATCCAAATAATGCAAAGCCACTTTGCTGTAAACCTTGCAAGCTTCCTCTACGTGTTGGTTTTGCAGCAACAGCAGTTGCCGCAAAACTGGTAGGACAAAAAGCACCCTCAGATATGCCCATGATGGCACGAATAAAAATCAGACTGACTAATCCAGAGGCTGCTCCAGAAAATCCAGATGCCAAGGAAAAAATAATTAACGAGGGAATAAGAATTTTGCGGTGTCCGATTTTATCAGAGAAATTTCCTGCAATAATTGCGAAGATACCCCAGGTAATACCTAGCGCACCAAAAATAATACCAACATCTTGATAACTTAAAGAAAGGTCTTTCATGATTGAAGGGAGTAGGGGCGCAATAATCCAGCGATCAAGCCCAACCAACCCAAAACCTAAAGATAAAAGCAGAACTGCTTTCCATTCATAGGAGGTATCCCATTTTTTACTGTCCATTTGTGTATTCCTCAAATCCATCTTTGATATGTGAGCCTTTCAATTAAAAGAAGAAAGTTAAATCCAGTGAGTAGCTAAGTTGGTTGTCGTATTTGCCATGTACTAGTGGTGGAAGATAGTTACCATCTGCGCCAAAAGGTTTTGCATGACCGCTATACCAGTCATAACGGATTTCTGGGCGCACACGTAAGTAATGAACAGGTGTCCATGCAAGATTAGTTGTTAGCGCTTTATATGAGCCAGAGAATGGCAACATGACATTTACACCGTCTGTATCGAAATATTCACCGCGTACAGATGCTGATACTTTGGGGTTGAACTTATATTTGTAGCTGATGTTTAGACCTGACCAAGATGCATTTTTACCACCTGCTTTAGGTATACCGATGGGTTGTGCATTGAAAACATCGGCCAATAAGGATTTCTCCTGATGACCATAAGAGGCTTCGGCAACAACGCTATTTTTTTCATCAAAATGATGGGTTAGCGTCAAATAGCTTTGAAAACGTTTTAATGAATTGTCATGTGCAAGTGCGGAACTGGTTGGGATTGGTGAGCCACAACCACAATCTGAGATGGAATCATCAGCGTTATTTCCATAAATATTTTCAAAATCAATCCATGTTTTGAAATCCTGACTACGCCAGCGCAGGTTTCCAATCACATCCCAGTTATTATTGATATCCTGCAAATTGTTATAGCCACGAACCAGCCCTAACTCATAGGAGAGTTTGGACGAGTTCGGATTATTTAGAATATAACTGCTCCATAGTACACCTGCATGCTTTGCAGGGCCGTGAATAAAGCTATAAGTATGCGTGTAAAAATCAGTGGGTGCAGGGTTGGGCAATGCAAAACCGATTTCATTGGCAAGTGGGGTGTGGAATAAACCAAGCATTAAGTTACTTCCACCTGAAAATGGAAAATAAAATTCTAGGTAAGCTTGGGTTAGGGTTGCATAATAATCTGATGAGCCAAAATTTCCAGGCTTATTAAAAGACCAGTCTTCATCCAGACCGTAGGTACGAAAGAAGAAATTATCCGCACCATACATCGTGGTTATATTAAAACCCCAGTTGAAGTGTTTCGGCATTTCCACAGGAATAGCACCCACACGACTAATTAAATTACTGTTTAATTTTTTCTCAAGCATGATGCCTATTTGATCAATGGTGAAACCATCAGTTCGTCTAAAAACAGTCGCTGGTGTAAGTTGCTGGCCATGATTACTGTCCGCAACACTTGCTTGCGCCCAACCTGAAACGCTAATGCCATAGTCATTATGGTTGATGGAGTCAAATAACCAACCTTGCGCGGGCTGATCATCTGCCTTTACCGAAACGGAGTAGAGTAAAAGTTGACTGGCAACCATACTCAATGTAAATAAAGTCTTTCTCATATCGTTCTCGTGTGGACGACCTTGTCCATTGTGTAATTTTTAGTATTGTTCGTAATTCGCACTTTGTTCACCATGCGAACAATTATGATTGAAGAATAAAGGAGTAATTGTGTCAAGCTTAGAAAATGATAAGGATTATGTTTTATCTCTTGAAAAGGGGATTGCAGTAATTAAAATTTTTAATCAAGTTAATCAAAAGTTGACATTGACTGAAACTGCTGAGTTATTGAATATGACGCGTGCAACAGCACGTCGATTTTTAAAAACATTACAGGTTTTGGGGTATTTGGAAACTGATAGTAAATACTTCTGGTTGTCACCAAAAATACTTGAACTTAGTAGTGCTTATTATAATTCAAACCCTTTTGCTAAAATGGCACAGCACTATGTGAAAAAAATAAGTATATTAACTCAGGAAACGTGTACTATTTCTATTTTACAAAATGATTCTGCACTTTGTATTGCAATGCATGAAATACCTAGAATTATGAATGTTAATATCAAAGTTGGTGATCAATTACCACTTTGGTTGACTGCGAATGGACGTGTACTTTTGGCGCATACTTCATCTGAAAAAATGTGTAATATTTTGAAAAATATAGATTATAAAAAATATACAGAATGTACTGTAAGTGATGAACAATCTTTAATCCAGAAATTAAAACAAACTAAGGAACATGGCTATTGTATTGTCAATCAGGAATATGAAAAATCTTTAGTATCTCTGGCTGTTCCATTAAAAAATAATCATGGAGAAGTTATTGCTTCTATTGGTATAACTGGTGCAGATAGTCGATTTAATGACTTTGAAATATCGCGTAATCTAGAGGTGATGTTTAAAATTGCTGAAGAATTTAAAAATATAAATTTTTAATATTTACTTTTTATTTAAGTACTATTTTATGGTTTTATTTTTATTTGTCTTTAAATAATATTTGTTTGGTTTTGGCTAAAATAAAATATTATCAGAAAAATAATCTATAAAAGTATTGTTCGCAAAAGACAAACATTCTTGTCGAAAAAAACATCATTGTCATACCTGCATTCATGGCATACCTTTTTCATATGTCATGAAGACGCGAAGGAAAGGTAATGAATACTACATATACAACCAAGTTTGGAAGTCTGGATAATTTTGAAAAAGGAACAATACAGCTTATTCAAGGTAAAGCCTCTCATTATGTATTTTCCAATGTTTTTGAAGTAGCAAAAAATGCGACACCTTACGATAAGACAGTTGTCGGAATAAATCAAAAATATGTCATTGAATCAATTCGTGCAGAAGGTTCATCAGACTGGTTTACATGTTCACATGATGAATTTGTTATTTCTATGGACGGTGAAGTCCGTGTCGATTTTCTAAAATTAAACCAAGCTGTAGATAGTACTCTCGAAGGTACACAAGCAGCAGGTTCACAACCTGAAGGTAAACCGATGGGCTATGTTGTTTTAAAACAAGGTCATCAAGCCATTTTACCTGCGGGAACAGCATACCGTTTTAACAGTCAAAAACCATCAACACTACTTTTACAAACAATAAAAGGACCACTTTCAATAGAAAAGTGGGACGAAATTTGCTTGAAATAATAGGAGATTAAGGATGAACTCTATCAATAAGACGTTTGCAAGCGAGCAGGTTGAAATTAGTGGTCAAGATGCTTTGACTGGTTATATGTCATTTAAGCTTGGTAATTTTACATTCAGTCGTGATGAATATTTTGCCAAAATTACATGGACTGCAAAAGAGCAGGAACATTCACATTTAATGTCGATAGATGCTTTCTTAAGAGCGATCATGCGTGATGTTGCATGGGGGTTCTTTTATGGCTGGGTCAATTTTGACCATGTCATTGGTACTCAAAACCATTATGGCAGTGTAGACATGTATGCAGGTACATTTAATGGTGTTTTGAATGCAGCAGGTGTCGATTATGTTGAAAACTTTGAAACGCCAAAAATCATGGCAACCTTTAAAGCCATTTTGCATGACTGGGTAAATGAAGGCTTTGATCCATTTGCAGCACCAGAAGAAACAGGTAGCGCTTTTGGTCGTAAAAATGGTTATAACGATGAAGCTATTGACCGTTATCGGATTGCTACCAAGCGTATGCCTGGTCTGGAAAATGATTCTCCATTACGTGAAGATTTACCAGTAAACCGTCAATTTCTGGATGTAGCACAGGATGAACCTCTGGTTCATTGCGAGCCAGGTTTTGAGGGGCAGTTAAGTGCATTTAATCTGTTTAAATACATGTCACGTTCAGATGTAACATGGAATCCATCGGTAACTTCGGTGTGTAAAGCCAGCCTTTTTTGTCCAACGACTGAAGAATATATTTTACCGATTTTTCATGGAAATGATCGTGTTGAATGGTTTATGCAATTTTCAGATGAGATCACCTGGGACATTGGTGACAAAAACGATGGTAGCCCATTTGCCCGTATCATTATGAAACCAGGTGACATTTGTGCTATGCCTGCCAATATCCGTCATCAAGGCTATTCAACTAAACGTTCAATGCTGCTTGTCTGGGAAAATGCGACACCAGATTTACCTGAAAAATATGCATCAGGTGAGTTACCTCCTTATCCAGTGAGTTTCTAAGCGAACTTGCGTGGGCTCATCATGCGATGAGTCCAATCACATATTCAAGGTAAATTTATGAATACTCAGATTTCATTTGGCGGGAAAGCCGTGTCTGAAAAAAATGACGCTATTGATGTGCAAAACATAAATACACAATTATTTATTGATGGAAAATTTATTGCCGCAAAAAATGGTGGAACCATTGATGTTTTAAATCCGGCCAATGGTGAACTGATTACCAAAATTGCAGCAGCAGAGGCAGAAGATGTTGATTTGGCTGTAAAGGCTGCACAAAAGGCATTTCCTGTATGGGCTGAAACTCCTGCAGCCGAGCGTGGTCGATTGTTACTTAAGCTGGCTGACCTAATTGAAGAGAATCTGGAAGAACTGGCTCAGTTAGAATCTTTGGATACAGGACATCCTATTCGTGATTCACGCCGTTTGGATGTACCACGTACAGCAGCCTGTTTTCGCTACTTTGGTGGGATGGCGGATAAAATTGAAGGAAGTGTAATTCCTGTAGAGCAAGGCTTTTTAAACTATGTTTTACGTGAACCAATTGGTGTTGTAGGGCAAATTGTCCCGTGGAATTTTCCACTCATGTTTACGAGCTGGAAACTGGGACCAGCTCTGGCTGCTGGTAATGTTGTGGTGATGAAGCCATCCGAAATTACCCCATTATCGACTTTAAAAATAGCGGAACTGATCAAACAGGCAGGCTTTCCTGATGGTGTGGTGAACATTGTTCCTGGTTATGGGCAAACAGCAGGACAACGTTTAGCTGATCATCCAGATATAGGTAAAATTTCCTTTACAGGTTCAACCCAGACAGGACGTAATATCGTCAATGCATCATCAGGCAATCTGAAACGTGTTCAGCTTGAGTTGGGTGGTAAAGGGGCAAACATTGTTTTTGAAGATGCCGATATTGATGCAGCCGTAAATGGTGCAGCATGGGCTATTTTCCATAATCAGGGGCAGGCATGTATTGCAGGTTCACGTTTGGTGTTACACGAAAAAATTGCTGATCAATTTTTACAGAAATTTATTGCCTTGGCAGAAAGTATCCGTTTGGGAAATCCCTTAGATGCTGATACTGAAATGGGTCCACTCACTTCACAGGCGCATCGTGATAAGGTGCTGTCTTATGCAAAAATTGCTGTTGAACAGGGCGGGAAAATTCTAACAGGCGGCGTTGCACCTGATGACGAAAGTCTTAAAAATGGATTTTATGTTTTACCAACAGTTGTTGAAGCCAAAGCAACAGATCGTGTTGCACAAGAAGAAGTCTTTGGACCGTTTGTGACTGTACTGCGTTTTAAAGATGATGCTGAAGCACTAGAGATAGCCAACAGTACCGAATATGGTTTGGGAAGTGGTTTATGGACCAATAATTTACAGCGTGCGCATCGGTTTGCCAAAAAAATCAAGGCGGGAATGTGCTGGATTAACAGTTATAAGCGTGTCAATCCCGGAAGTCCGTTTGGTGGTGTAGGCAAGTCAGGTTATGGTCGAGAAATGGGTTTTGAAGCAATTCATGACTATACAGAGGTGAAATCAGTTTGGGTGAATGTTGATGCGCAGATTCCACCACACTTTCAGCGAGGTGAGTCATGATACAAGATTTTCATTATCGGGCTTTACCTATTGATGTGTATTTCGGCAATGGCGAATCTAAAAATGCAAAATCTATCTTGAATGAACAAGGATTTTCTTCTGTTCTGGTGATTACCACACCCGAACAGAAAGATTCTGGACTAGAGATGGCAAAGCATTTAGGTGATCTGGTGAGTGAAGTTTATCCGCATGCCGTGATGCATGTGCCTGTAGAGGTGGCGGATAAAGCTGTTGAAAAAGCTTTAGATAAAAATATAGATTGCTGTCTGGCACTGGGTGGAGGCTCAACGATAGGTTTGGCAAAAGCGATTGCGTTAAAAACGGGTATCCCTATCGTTGCAATTCCTACGACCTATGCAGGCAGTGAAATGACTACTGTCTATGGCTTAACAGAAAATAAGCTCAAAAAAACAGGTAAAGATATCAAAGTCTTGCCTAAAGTTGTGATATACGATCCTGAGTTGAGTCTGACTCTGCCTGCTGATATTTCTGCCAGTTCAGGAATGAATGCAATGGCTCATGCGGTAGAGGCTTTATATGCTCAAGATAAAAACCCGATTATCAGCATGATGGCAGTTGAGGCCATTAAATCGCTTAGTCAGGCTTTACCGAAAATTGTGAAAGATCCGCAAGACATAGAGGCACGTAAGCAAGCTACGTATGGTGCCTGGTTAGCAGGGATTTGTTTAGGTTCGGTAGGTATGGCGATACATCACAAATTATGTCATACCTTGGGTGGAACCTTTAATCTACCGCATGCGCAAGCACATGCAATTACTTTAGCCTATTCAGCACATTACAATCGGAATGCTGATATTGAAGCCATGGATAAACTTGCACAGGCATTGGGTGGACAAAGCCATGAAGAGGTTGGGCAGCTGATTTATAAGCTTAATCAGCAGTTAAATATTCCACTTGCTTTAAAAGATATTGGCTTACCAGAAAATGGGCCAAGTGAAGTTGCCCGAATTACCTGTGAGAGTCCATATTATAATCCACGTCCATACAATCAGGATGAGCTTGAAGCTTTACTTAAACTGGCATATGAAGGTTTAGCACCGAATTGATTTGGGTGTTTCAGCAAAAAGGGAATTGATATGCATGAAGTCACAAAAAGTGCGATTGACAGCTTTAATAAAATCGAAAATCCCCGTCATAAATTTGTCATTCAAAAACTCGTCGAAACTATTCATCGATATATAGATGATGTGCAATTAACTCAAAATGAATGGGAGTTTGCAATCGACTTTTTGACTCGAACAGGGCAGATGTGTCATGGACAACGTCAGGAATATATTTTGTTGTCGGATGTCTTGGGCGTTTCGATGCTGGTCGATGAAATTAACCACTCAACCAATATTGAACAAACCCCAAGTACGGTATTTGGCCCATTTTTTATTCCCAATATGCCTTTACGTCAATATGGGGAAAGTATTGTTGTCGATGCTAGAGATCAACAGGCAGAACCTTTGCTTATCACAGGACAGATATTTAACCAGCAGCACCAAGCGATTGAAGGTGCGCGTATTGAAGTATGGCAAACTGCTGAAAATGGCATGTATTCCGGACAGGATCCAGATCAGTCTGTTGCCAATTTAAGAGGGGCATTTATCAGCCAGGCGGATGGATCATATGCCATCCGTTCCATTTTACCTGTCAGCTATCAAATTCCTTCTGATGGTACAGTGGGCGAGTTACTCAATTACTCACATCGTCATTTTTGGCGACCTGCACATATTCACTTTATGATCACGGCAGAGGGTTATAAGCCATTAGTGACACATTTATTTTTAAAGGGAGATGAGTACCTGTCTGGTGATGCCGTTTTTGGTGTTAAGGAGAGACTCATTGTCGAACCTGAAACAAAAATTGCGGATACTGAATTTGCTCATATTTTTCAAGCAGGGCAATCTTACCAGTCGATCCAATACCAGTTCGTCTTGACGAAGGATGAATGACATGGGGGAAGCAATATTATTGTGTGAGCATGCTGCATTTGATCAACAAGATGCGATCAGGGTAATTCATCCACACAATAGCGAGTTAAGTCTGGTGGTTATTAAAAAGGATCAGCATTATTTTTGTTATGAGAATGTCTGTCCACATTTTTCAGTGCAATTGGATTATAAATCTGGGCAGTTCTCGACGTATCAGAACAGCGTTATTATGTGCGCCCATCATTCAGCCCTGTTTGATATTGAAACGGGGCTTTGTATTGATGGGCCATGCAAAGGGAAAAGTCTGGTCGCAATAAAAATTGAAAATAAGAACGGAAAAATTTTCTTTAAGGTATAGAGGCTGTTGATATTTCAAAGCGGCTGCGACAACGCAGTCTATTTATAAAATATCAGCAAATCTGGGTATTCAATGACGGCTTAGCTATGAAACTTTGATAGCCAAGCCCTTTGGTTATTTAATTGGTGTTGGTTGTGAGGCTAATAGTTTAAGCTCATCACCATTTCTTTTTAATACTGCAAGAATCAGATTATTTAATGTCGCAGGCTGCTTCTGAATCAAAAGTTCGGCGTTAAAATGTGCATAAACCAAAACAAGTTCATCAAAGATTTGAACCTTGTTAATTTTATAATCAATTTTTAAGTATTCATAATAGTTGTTTTGCAGCTTTTCAAAATATTGATTTAAATTATCAACTTTGCCACTACTATGGACATAAGTTAAGTCAGGATCGCATAAGTGTTTAAATAACTCATAATCCTGATCCAATAAGGCTTGAAAACGACTTTGTTCAAATTGTTCAATCAACTCTTTATTCATTATGTGAATACTCCTTTAAAGCCTTATCATAAATTTATTTTGCTTTTTGCATTGTTCATTATTGGCAAACAGTTATTTCAGTAATTGGCACATTATTGAAATAACCTGACCCGTTCCGAGAGATACCCCTGTTCAATAAGTTGGCTATCCCACTCTGGTATCACACTTAAACGTTCAATTAAAAAATCCAGTAAGCTTCTAATTTTTGATATGTTTTTCGAGTTTGAAGGGAATACTGCCCGTAAGCCATAGTTGGACAAAGGAAAGTCTTTGAGCATAGTGGTAAGTTTACCTTGCAGGATACTTTCATGAACAACCAGTGTTGGCAGGCAAACGATCGCACCATGATTGAGTGCAAAATCACGCAATAAATGAATAGATGACGATGAAACCTTAATATTGAGATTGATATCCTGAAAATGATCATTGATCAGGAATTGTAATTTATTGCGTGTTGGATAACCTGAATAAAACCCTAAAATAAATTTATTCAAATCTTCAGGATGTTCTGGTTTACCATGTTTTTCGATAAACTCAGGAGTCGCACAAATTACCCGATTGACATTAAATAGTTTACGGTCAATCAGTGTTTCCCCACTTGGTGGAAACATCTGAAAAACAATATCAAAACCTGATGAAATTGGGTCAATGACTCTATCATTTACAACGATATCCATATCAATATCGGGATATGTTTCTAAAAATAATGTCAGATATTTGCCAAAATAATCAATCGCAAACCCAGGTGCCATGTGTATTCTCAACCGTCCCTGTAAGGTTGATTTTGAATTTGCCATCTGCTCTGCAAGTTGTTCAAATTTATTAATCAGTTCCGCGCATTCTTTATAGTAGCTTAAGCCAGTATCTGAGAGTCTGACTGAACGTGTACTTCTAAAAAACAGTGGGGCATCGACAAATTTTTCCAGTTGTTGTACTCGTGCTGTAATGACTGAGCGTGTAACGCCAAGCTGTTCGGCAGCTTTAATAAAGCTCCCACTTTCTGCGACACGAACAAATGCTTCCATACATTGTAATTTATCCATACCTTAGCCCACAGTTTAAATTGAAATGATTGTGATTGTTTTATAAAAAATAATAATTTACTGACTAATCATATCATTATGATGAGGTATTCCTAGTTCCAGATTTGCAACGGTACGTTTTATTCACGCTCTTTTCCTGTTCGCTTATTGGCTTTAATAAATCTTGGGAACATTTAGTGCCTACGCACAATATGCATTACATACGTGTGATGCAATGGTGTGAATTGTTGTAATCATCAGTTTTTATTCAATAAGCATCATTAAAAAATCAATAAGATGATTTCAAGATAAATATCACTCAATATGAGCTTGTTCGGAAATAAAAGCACTTAAATTTAAATTGCTTACAGGTTTCCCAAAGGAATGTCATCTATCTTAAAAAAACTAATTATTTGGAAATACTTAATATTCAATGAAATTTAGCAAAGATTTCTATTGAAAATCTATTGTTATGTTATAACATAATGATTAAGGATTTAACAATGATACTTTTATGCGCGAAATTTATTTAGGATGCAGTTTACTGACGTTCTGTATACCTGTGTTTGCAGAGGAGCAGACTCAAAATAATCATCCCGTTCACCAAATGAATAAAATAATGGTGACGGCAACAGCCAAAGAACAAAATATCCATGATGTGATAGCCAGTGCTGATGTTGTCGATGGACAGCAACTTCGGCAACGCTATGTCAATGATCTTTCAGATGCTCTGGATGACCGTGTTGGTGTACAGCAAGTTGGTGTCGGTTTGAACCGTAAAGGGATTTCAATAAGGGGCATGAGCTCTGAGCACACCCTTTTTCTTGTTGATGGGCAAAGAATCAATTCATCTTCCTCGGCAATCAAACATTCAGATGGTGAATTGAACTGGGTTCCTGCAGAAGCTATTGAACAGATTGAAGTGGTACGTGGGCCATTATCATCACTCTATGGTTCTGAAGCTTTAGGTGGTGTGGTTAACGTAATTACCCGAAAACCGACAAAAACATGGACAGGTTCGTTTTCAACACAGGGAGTGTTTAACGACACAGGTTTAGGCGGAGATCAATATAAAAGTAGTGCTTATCTGGCGGGACCTTTGATTCAGGACAAACTTGGTATCAATATCTGGGGGGAATATCGTCATCGGGATTTTATGTACAGTCCATTTGATAAACATTTAACAGATCAAGAAAAGCAAAAAAATGGTAAAGGGCATATCGGGTTATTTTGGCAACCCACAACACAGCAAGCTATTGATTTTACCGTAGAACATGGTGTTGAAGACCGCAAAGACTTACGTGCTGCACGGACTGGTTATTATCAGGTTGATGATGAGTTCAAACGTACCCGTTATGGCGTGAAACATCAAGGGGACTGGTCATGGGGTAAGAGCACGGTTCAATTGTATCGTTCAGAGTTACGCCGTGAAAGTGATAGAAGTGATAGGCGAGGTGAAACATCTTCTTTAAGAATGACTGACGATGTCGCATCTACACAGTTTCAGTTTGATACTGGCTCGCACAGCTGGACTGTTGGGAATGAACTTCGACGTGAAGAACTGAAAGATCCAACTGTAAATAAAAAGCATAAAGCCAGACAAAATCACTATGGTCTCTATTTGCAGGATCAATGGGCTTTAAATGATCGAGCCAAATTTATTTTGGGAGCTCGTGGTGACTATCATGATGATTTTGGCTGGGAACTTAGCCCTAAATTCAGTAGTTTGATTGAACTGAATGATCATTTTAGTCTACGTGGTGGAATTTCTAAAGGTTATAAAGCACCATCCTTAAAACAGTTATCTCCTGAATATGAGTCTAATGATGCCATGGGTGGAAGAGGAATTATTTATGGAAATCCTGATTTAAAACCTGAAACGAATACCTCTTATGAATTTGGACTACATTTTCATCAAGACGATCTGGAAAGCTCGGTTACATGGTTTCAAAATGATGTTGATGACCTAATCGATGCACAGCGTCGTCCGACTTGTAATGTAGGTGGGAAAACTTGTCTGGACTACGTCAATATTTCCAAGGCAAAAATTCAGGGAGTGGAGTGGTCTGCATCTTATCAAATAGAGCCTAACTGGCATTTTGATGCGAACTATACCTATTTAGATGCCAGAAACGAGAAGACTAATGAGCCATTGGTGGGACGCTCAAGACATCAGGTGAATACTTCTGTTATCTGGCAAATCACCGATAAATTTCAAGCAAAACTTAGACAGCAATATTTAAGCAAACAATATCAAGACAAGAACGCTCCTTTCAAGAAAATTAGCGATGACCCTTCGTATACCTTATGGCACTTGTATACCGATTATCAAGTTAACTCGAATTTGTCATTCAATGCAGGGATTGAAAATATAGGGGATGAGCGTCTGGCTCGTGAAACAGCAGGGACATATACCCTTGCTGATGCAGGGCGTCGTTATTTTGTTGGTTTAAATTTGAGATTCTAAAGCATGTTCCGTTCTTTTTTTGTCAAGTGTAGTTTAGCTTGTCTATTGATGTTTACTTTTGTGCATGCTTATGCGACACAGGTTTTGATTGTTCATAACAGCTTTGTGGAAGATACAAAGTACGAAAAATTGGCGCAGATTGCACAACAGGAAAATGTCAAACTGGTTCACTGGAATGTCAGTCAAAAGGATGAAGGGCTGACACCTGTGCTTGAGCAAAGTGATCTGGTGATTTTGGATGTTCCCCGTCCTCCTGATCGTCAGGAAGTGGAGGAGAAAGTACTCAGGCAAGTTGATCAATTGCAGAAAAAGTACATCATCATTGGTGGAGGAGCACCTAAAATTTCAGGTGTTCCAAAACTGTTTGGTTATAAGCTATTAATGCTATATGCCAATGGTGGAGCATTGAATTTCAAGAATTTTTTCTCCGCTGTTGATTTATGGGCAACCAAAGGTAAAACCAGTTTCCCTTCAGTACAAAAGCTCCCGGAAATCTCGATATATCATCCGAAAGCACCACAATATTTTGCAAAACCTGCCGATTATCTGCAATGGTATAAAAACACTTATCGACCTGATCAAAAAACTGCAGCACAGGCAGTCTTTATTATTCATCCTAGTACCATTACGGATTTAACAGCAGAAAAAATTGATCAATTGATTGATCTGGCTGAGCAAAAAAATGTTGTACCGTTGGTAGTTTTACTGGATGAACGAAAAGCCAAGACGACATTGTCAGAATATTTGTCTAACATCCAAGTTGATGCATTGGTGAATATGACACATATCCAGCAGGGGCAAAAACTGGTTGAAGAACTCAGTAAAATCAATACACCAATGATTCAGGCGCTGGCTTTTCAGGGAAATGCAGCACAGTGGCAGGAAGCGACTTCAGGTGTACCACCTTATTTAACCGCAATTTTCCTTTCCATGCCTGAAATCTGGGGGTTTTCTGATCCGCTGGTACTTTCAACCAAAGAGCAAGGTAAGGAAACTTGGTTAAAGCCACAGGTGGATCTGTTACTGGATAAAGTGGTATCACAGTCTCATTTAAAACATTTAAATAATGCCGATAAAAAAGTTGCAGTGATGTTCTGGAATTATCCTTATGGAGCTAAAAATTTATCTGCATCAAATCTGAATATTCCAGTGAGTATTGTCAATATTCAAAAAGCAATGGCTGCACAGGGCTATAAAGTTCCTGAAATGAGCGAAAAGGACGTTATCCTGCAGTTACAGGCATTACTTTCAGTTTTTTATGATCATGCTCATCTGAAAAGCTTGCAAGAGCAGAATCTGGTTGCGTATTTTCCTGTTAAGGACTATCTGGATTGGGTGAAAACTTTACCTGAACATCGTCAAAAAGAGCTGCCAAATGAAAGTCAGATCAAGCAGCATTGGGCTGTTGTAGAAAAAGACCAGCAGTATTTTTTTACTATACCTCGCCTACAGGTGGAAAATTTACAAATTTTGCCACAACCACCTCGAAGCTCGAAGTTGGGTGAAAATTATCACTCTCAAGCAGCGATTCCAGATGCGTTGTATCTGGCAACTTATCTGTATTTACAGAAAAATAATAATGCCTTAATTCATCTGGGGACACATGGAACACAGGAATGGTTACCAGGTAAAGACCGTGGACTAGATCATGCGGATTATTCTTATCTGACAGCAGGTGCTTTACCGATTTTCTATCCATATGTTCAGGATAATATTGCAGAAGCGATTCAGGCAAAACGCCGTGGTCGGGCAGTTACGATTAGCCATCAAACAGCACCATTATCTCCATCAGGTCTATATGATGAACTGCGTGATATGCATGAGGTCATTCATCAATATATTCAGCTTGATGAAGGGTCAGTTAAGCAGCAAACCCAGGCCAAATTGATCGGGATGGTTGAAAAAAGTGGCATAGCCAGAGATCTAGGCTGGACGAAAGCTCGGATTGAACAGGATTTCCCAACTTTCTTTAATCAATTACATGATCATTTACACCATTTGGCACAACAAAATGTACCTTTAGGTTTACATCGTTTTGGGCAAACAGCAACAGATGAACAACGCATCATTATTGTGATGCAACAACTGGGTCCTAAATATATTGAAGCTCTAAAACAAGATCCTGATGAAGTCTTCAATATTGATGCTAGTGAGATTAAAAATACCTTAGCCTATCGCTGGTTAGCGCATAATTTGCTGGATCAGCCTGATGATGAGGCGGAAAAAGTTAAAGCACGTGGTGATCTCAAGAAATTCTTGGAACAGGCACAGACAAATTTTAATAATCTGTCTTCTGAACAAGAGTTAAAGAGTTTATTAAATGGATTGCAGGGTGGTTATATTTTGCCTGGAACTGGTGGAGATCCAATCCGTCAGCCGCAAAGTGTAAGTGGACGTAATTTATATGCTTTTGAGGCAAATAAAGTACCTAGCCAGTCAGCATATCAAACGGGGATGAAAACTTTTGATCAACTCATTGCCCAATATCAGCAGAAACATCCAAACCAATATCCTAAAAAAGTCGCATTTAGTTTGTGGTCTTCTGAAACTATTCGTCATTTGGGCGTGACAGAAGCTCAGGTTTTACATGCGTTAGGTTTGAAACCTGTATGGGACGAAGCAGGGCGAGTGGTTAAACTTGAAATTATTCCACGCGCAGAATTGAAACGACCACGTATTGATGTCGTTATACAGGCAACGAGTGTTTATCGTGATCAGTTTGACTCTTTTATACGCTTGCTTTCACAGGCAATTGCCCAGCTTTCTGAACTGGATGAGTCTGATAATCAACTTTATCAACATGCGAAACAGCTTCAGGCACAATTGGTTGCCCAGAACATTCCAGAAGATCAGGCTAAAGCATTATCTCAACTTAAAGTATTTAGTAATAAGCCGGGTGAATATGGTTCAAATTTGACCCAGCATACTTTGAAATATGATCAGTGGGATAATGATAAAGAACTTGCAGATACTTTCCTAAATAATTTGCAGTATGCCTACGGGGATAAAACATGGGGTGAAGCAGCTCCACAAAATCTGTTCGCTGAAAACCTCAAAGGGGTGGATGTAGCTGTAATGTCTCGTTCATCAAACGTGCAAGGGGTGCTTTCAACTGACCATCCATTTGAATATTTAGGTGGTTTGTCATTGGTAATCCGTACAGTACAAGGCAAATCTCCTGAGTTGCTCATTACTGACTTAAGACAAAACAAATCTGAAGTCACTACATTAAAAGCATTCTTGTCTGATGAGTTACGCAGTCGCTATCTCAATCCACAATGGATTAAAGGTATGCAAAATGAAGGTTATGCAGGAACTTTGGAAGTATTAAATGCAACCAATAATCTGTATGGCTGGAATGTAACAGATCCGAGTGTTGTACGTGATGATCAATGGCAAGATATGTATGACACCTATGTGCTTGATAAACGTAATTTGGGTGTTAAAAAATGGTTTGAAAAGGAAAATCCATCTGCTCAACTACAAGTGCTAACTCGTATGGCTGAGGCAATTCGTCAGGATTATTGGAAAGCTGATGAGCAGACACGTCAACAATTAGCACAAACGATTCGGGATATACAAAAGCAACAAAATCTGAATCTGGAGTCCAAACGGGTTCAACAATTTGTCAATCAGCAAATGAAAAATCCGACAGCAACAGCCCAGGCTGATACGCAGAAAAATGTAGATCATGAGCAACCGCCTACAACCGAGAATGTTTCTGTATCTGCTGATACACATGCTCAAACCCGTCCGAAAATTGCTCCGAAGCAGTCCGTTGCCAAACCATCAACAGTGGCATCTATGCCTGCGCAATCAAAGCCTGAGACACATCAGTCTGCTGCCAAAGGACAGGGTTTAAACCCTAAAACAGCAACAGCAGCAGATGCATCTGTAGCAAAGCCTGCAGCAGCAAACTCTGTAACGCAAAAAGTACAAGGTCAGACATTGCAACAGGTTGAGAAAAAATCTCAGGTTAAAAACTATGTTTGGGTTGTTTTACTTGGCGTTCTTGCACTACTCGGTGTTGGAGCAGCAAAACAACTTATTCGTCGTCGAAAGTCTTAAGGAAATTTATGGAAGTTTTACATATCGAGTCGGTGATTTATCAAATCTCCCGCATATTTTTATGGCCTGTCCTGATACTCATTCTGAGTGCAGTGGTATATGCACTTGTGTCATTGGGTAGTTTCCTTATGGAAAGTCTGCTTAGAAAAAGAGCATCCTATCAATCTTCATTTGTCCGTCATGTTCAAGCTCAAAAAGGGGCAATGAGTAGTGATGATCTGGAACTCTGGATTGTTAAAAAACTGGAATGGCTACGTATTGTATCCCGTACAGCACCGATGCTTGGTCTGATTGCAACGATGATCCCGATGGGACCTGCACTTTTGGCACTATCTTCAGGACAAATGGAACAAGTCGGGCAAAACATGGTTGTGGCGTTTTCTTCGGTCATTATGTCGTTGGTCGCGGCATCCATTACTTTCTTTATTTTGGTGATTCGCAGACGCTGGTTGTTGGAAGAACTCCGTAATTTTGAAAGGAAACAAAAGCATGAGGAGGATTCACATGCGCTTTCTTGAGCAGGATGAGAGTGATGATCCAATGCTGTCTGTAGTCAACCTGATCGATTTATTTCTGGTGATTACAGTAATCTTAATGATGCTAATCGTACAGAATCCTTTAAATCCTTTTAGTAAAAATGAGGTTGTGGTCATTGAAAATCCAGGTAAGGCAAATATGAAAATGACCTTCAAAAAGGGGACTGAATTGAAAGAATACCAGTCAACTGGTGAGATTGGTGAAGGTGAAGGCAGCAAGGCAGGGGTTACGTATCGACTCGCGGATGGTCGTATGATTTATGTACCTGAAAATGAGAAATAATCACTGTCCATAGTAGTCAAAACACAATATACAGAGATAATTATAATTATTCTGAGAAAACATTTTAATAATAAATTAACGATGGTTTAGTTCAGTCACTCAGTCAT
>NZ_OOGT01000467.1 GCF_900323515.1 Acinetobacter stercoris
ATTAAGATCTAAATATTCAACTATATTTTTTTTATTTAGTAATTTGACTTCATAGTCAAAATTAATTCTCCTTATATTTAAAATACACTTTTGCACTAAATCTGGAATATTTTCATCATACCAAAAAACCCAAATCACTTTAGGTATATTATTAAGCAAAATACTATCATTAATAATATCAATATCATTATAATTAATGACATCACTTTTATTGCCAATTCGTTTTTCAACTTTTGAAAAAAAATAAGCATTCCAAAAATATAAATAATGAAATAAATTTACTATTTTGGCTTTTATCAATTTAATCAAAATCTCAATTCCCGATAATCATTAACTAATAAACTATTTTGCAATAATGCACCACTATAAGATACATAACCATACACCAAAATCAACAATATTAACAATATATAATTTTGCAACTTATTCTTTTTAACTAAAAAAAGAATAAGAAATGGTAAAAAAGTAACCATATACCTCCCTATTAATGGAGTAATATAATACAATGAAATATACAATGATAAAAAAACTATTGATAAATCACTTATTTCATCTTCTCTATCAAGGCAGAATAAAATAAGAAATACAAGAATTAATATATTAAAAA
>NZ_OOGT01000086.1 GCF_900323515.1 Acinetobacter stercoris
GATAAAGACTTGTCGTAATGAAAGTTTTTTTAAACCTCAATACATTGATATTTAGGATAATAGTTGACCTTGTATAAAGCAAATGCTAATTCTATATTAGATTGGTCGAAGTGTAAGCAAATATCGACCATAAAAAAGCCCATCGAATGGTGGGCTTTTTGTTATTTAAATTTCAATTCTAGTATTAGCAACAAACAAGTGCAGCACCATTACAACCAACTAAGATTAAGCTTAAAAACAAGACAAAAGTATATTTTAAAATCATTGGATTTATTCCTTATGGAAATTATTGAATTGAATAGTTATTACCTAATTTTCAATATTATACACGAATTACAGATAAAAACTCACTTGAAAAAAAATCATTGTCATTGATAAGAAGATAGCTCAGTTTAAAGAGTGGTCTAAAGCTATCAGAAATGTGTTGGGGAGTTAAACTTCCTTTGGGTAGAATTTATGAACGAACTAGGTTTTGTAATACAACAACGTCCTTATCCACCAGAATGGATTTTTGCATTAGATACTCCTAATTTTGCACCTGCACCTGAATTATGGCGGTGGATAAAATCAGTATTTCTGAACCCAGAACATAAGCTATTCAATGAAGATCATTTTCACCTTGGCGCATTTCGTTATCCACAAATCGCCGTGATGTGGGCTAAAGGCGGATTTAAGAAGCAAGGACGTTATGTTGTAGGCCAAGCCGAAAAAATTATGATCAATGCAAGTGGCTGGAAAAAAGAACGGCAAGAAGAACAGTTTTATCAGTGGTTCAATGAATTACCTGAATATCTGATTACGATTGATGCGACCTATGCCAATAAAGCCAATGATATTGATTTTTGTGCATTGATTGAGCATGAGTTGTACCACATTGCACATAAGAAAGATAAGTATGGTGTGCCATCGTATAACCGTGAAACAGGAAAGCCTAATTTAGCTATTCAGGGACATGATGTAGAAGAGTTTACAGGCGTAGTTCGCCGTTATGGTGCAAGTCAGGATGTGCAGGAAATGGTCAATGCAGCAAATCAACGTCCACAAGTCTCCAAAGCCGATATTCATCATGCATGTGGGATTTGTTATTTAAGAGTGGTTTAAATTTTTTGCCATTTTACGTTGATGTACGTTGATGGAATGGTGGAAATGGTACGTATTACTAAAAAGGTGAAGCTGTTCATCGTCAGGATGCTTGCTGAGTTTGAAACACCAACCAACACGGCTAAGCAAGTTAAAGAGATTTTTAATGTCGATGTAAGCCCGCAACAATGTGAGCGCTACGACCCAACCAAGCGAATGGGGCATGACTTAAGTCAGGAACTCAGGGATTTATTCTTTAAATATCGCCGTCTGGCCAATGAGGAGCTTGAAGCGATTCCAATTGCAAATAAACGTTATCGATTACAGTTGTTACAGGGTCTAGTGGATAAGTATCCAGATAATCCTGTTCTTATTCCAAAGTGGGCTGAACAGGCAGCCAAAGAAATGGGTAACCAATACACCAATAAACAAGAGGTTGATCACACCACACAGGGTGAATCATTCAATAAACCGACAACCATTGAACTGGTAGCCCCTCATGTCCAAGGTACAGATTCAACTGCCACCTAAACTCATTCCATTATTTTCAGAACCTAAATTACGTTATCGATCCTCATGGGGTGGTCGTGGTTCAGCCAAGACCAGAACCTTTGCCAAGATGACGGCGATCAAAGGTTATATGTTTGCCGAAGCTGGCATCAGTGGGATGATTTTAGGTGCACGGGAATTCATGAATACGCTGGCTGATTCTTCAATGGAAGAAATCAAGCAGGCCATTCGTTCCGAGCCATTTTTAAATGCTTATTATGATCTGGGCGAGAATTATATCCGTACCAAGAATCGCCGTGTCAGCTATGGATTTAGCGGTCTAAGGCATAATCTGGATAGCATCAAATCTAAAGCCAGGATCTTATTGTGTTGGGTAGATGAAGCTGAAACTGTGAGTGAAGTTGCTTGGCGAAAACTTTTACCTACAGTACGTGAGGCAAACTCCGAAGTTTGGGTGACATGGAACCCTGAACGGCGTGATAGTCCAACCAGTCAGCGCTTTAGACATGAAGAGATCAGGGATGAACTCACAGGTGAATTGATTGGTCTCGGTGTCGAGATGAATTACTCGGATAACCCGTGGTTTCCTGAAGAATTAGAACTGGAACGGCGCCGTGATCAACACAACCTTACTCCAGAGGATTATGACTGGATCTGGGAAGGGGCTTATTTAGAAAATGCTGATGCACAAATCTTTCGGGGGAAATTTCAGAAAAAAGAATTTGTACCCGACCCAAAAACATGGGATGGACCATACCAGGGACTGGACTTTGGTTTTGCCAATGACCCGACTGCAGGTACACGTTCATGGATTTTTGAAGATTGCCTTTATATCGAATATGAAGGTGGCAAAGTCAATCTGGAACTGGATGATACGGCGACCTATTTAAAAACCAAGATTCCAGACTTTGATAAGTATGCATTGTATGCCGATAACGCACGACCTGAATCGATTAGTCATATCCGTAAGAAAGGATTACCACGCATTAAACCTTGTGAGAAAGGTAAAGGTTCTGTCGAAGATGGTATTGCATTTATTCGGTCATTCAAAAAAGTTTATATCCATCCGCGCTGCAAAGAAACGTATAACGAATTCAAGTTGTATTCATATAAAAAAGATCGTCTGACCGATGAGGTTTTACCGATCATTATTGATGCATATAACCATTATATTGACTCGATACGATATGCCCTGGAGCGAGTAATGAAACGCCGTTTAGGTCTCAAGATCAGTCCTAGACTTGTGAGTAGGTTAAGAAATGGCTAAGAAAAAATTAAAGAGATCCAGATCTGGTCAGGATTTAAAACAGCGTAAAGTTGATGCACTGGAAGCCCGAAACCGAATGAATCAGCAACTGATGCAGATGGTTCAAGGATTACGCAATAAACAAGATCAAGCGCCGTATCAATATGAACTTCCGCAAATTATGCCTGGTGTCATCCCTGAGGGACAGCAATCCGCTATTGCCATGGATTGTGCCTGTTCGGGTATTGCCTCATGGGTCAATCAGAATCCGCAATTTTATGGTGGGTTCTTGGGATATCCCGTACTGGCCCAGATGACACAATCCAGTGATTATCGTGCAGTCCCTGAAACCACGGCGGGGGAAATGGTACGTGAATGGGGCAAAGTGAAAGTCGTGGGTGATGGAGATGATGAACTTTCTGATCGTATTCAGCGCCTTGAGAAACGCTTAAAGGAGTTAGGTATCCGTGATCTGATTCGACAGCTCATCGAAACTGAAATGATCTTCGGTCGGGCACAGTTATTTATCAATTTAAAGGGGCAGGAAGCTGAGAGCAACTTGCCCCTTTTATTGAAAGCAAACCATATTAAAAAAGGTGATCTGATCGGTTTTAAACTGGTTGAGCCAATGTGGACCACACCTAGCCTATACAACTCCACTGATCCAATGGCTGATGATTTCTATCAACCGTCAAAGTGGTATGTGCTGGGTAAGGAATATCATTCTGACCGATTGCTGACATTGGTGATGCGACCTGTACCTGATCTGTTAAAGCCTGCTTATAACTTCAGTGGGATTTCCATGCTGCAGTTGATGCAACCTTATGTGGAACGCTGGCAACGCACTGTGGATGCTGTGAGCGATTTGATCCATGCCTTTTCTTTAACAGGATTAAAGACTGATCTATCAGACATATTGGCTGGGGATGATACGGCGAGCAGTACGATTCTAAGGACAGAGTTATTTAACCTGTATCGCAATAATCTCAATACCTTATTGGTCGATAAGGAGGCAGAGGAGTTCTTTCAGATTAATACACCACTCACCACACTGGATGCTTTGGTTCGGCAAGCACAGGAACAAATGGCAGGCCCAAGTCATACGCCGTTGGTGAAACTGCTGGGAATTACACCGAGTGGTTTAAATGCCAATAGTGATGGTGAGATACGCGTCTATAACGATTACATCTCATCGCAGCAGGAAGCCCATTTAAGGCCGATTATTGAAACCATTTTACGTGTGGTACAGCTGGATCTATTTGGTGAAATCAATGAATCAGTTGTCTTTGAGTTTAACTCACTGCATCAATTGAATGATGAGCAGCGTGCCAACGTGAATAAAACCAAGGCTGAGACGGCGGTGATGCTGACCAGCGGTAATCTGGTCTCTACGGAAGAGGCACGGGACACATTGGCCAAGGATGAAACGGGTGATTACAGCGGGATTGATGCGGAAGACGTGCCAGATTGGGAGGGACTAAACAGTGAAAATCCAGAAAGTGAAACAGACCACGCTGCCTGAGATCAAATCCAATCTGGGCATTGAACGCCGTTATTACAAAGCAGTGATGACCATGATCAATGAACTACAGGCTGAAATTAATGCTTCTTTGATTAAAGAATACAAGCGTTCAGCCCGGCAGGAAAAACTGGCTATGGATGGGGTATCGGACTGGGTGGCACATGTCATTGAGTATCTGTCTGATCAATGGGAAATCAAACTGAATCGCTTAGCCCCGAGCATTGCCCAGAAGCTGATTGAGAGCACGGCGACTTCCTATGACACAGCGTTAAAGCGGCATTTACGTGATGCAGGATTTACGGTTCAGTTTCAAATGACAGCATTTACTGAAGATATGCTCAAAGCGTCAGTGGCAGAAAATGTAAGGCTCATCAAATCCATCGCATCAGGTCATCTGGATAAGGTACAAATGCTGGTTTGGCAATCTATTTCCAGCGGCTATGATCTTGCAGGACTGACCCAAAGCCTGAAACAGGAATATGGTGTGACCAAACGCCGTGCAGCATTGATCGCCAGTGATCAGGCGAATAAAGCACATGCTGCATTTGAAAAGGCACGGCGTACCGAGTTGGGGATTAAAAAAGCCATCTGGCTGCATTCACATGCAGGCAAGCAGCCCAGACCTTCACATTTAGCAGCGAACGGCAAAGAGTTTGATGTAAGTAAAGGGATGTATCTGGATGGAAAGTGGGTCCAGCCTGGTGAAGAAATTAACTGCAGATGTGGTAGCAAAGCCATTATTGAGGGAGTTATTTAAGTGACGGTCAAAATTGCAATGGATGAATCTCAGCGCCGTTATGATGGCAACGGTCATTTAATCATTGATCGAACCATTATTACCAAGGCTGCAGTCAATGACTACATGGGCAAGGAGATTCCCAAACATGAGGAATTAGGCTTAGACCCTAACAGGATTTATCGATTATTACGTGACCCGGAAGAGCTTAAAAAAGCTCTTTTTTCATTTCAGGGGATACAGTTTTTAATCCGCCATATCCCTGTTCATGCGGATGAACCTCAAAAAGATTCAACCGTAGGAAGCATTGGTACGGATGTTGAAATGGAGGGGGATGATGTTTATTCCTCCATGCGGGTTTGGGATCAAAAGGCAATTGATTATATCGAATCAAAAAAAATGCAGGAGCTGTCAGCAGGTTATGCCTATACAGCAGATATGACGCCTGGTGAATTTCAAGGCCAGCCCTATGACGGCGTGATGCGAAATATTCATGGCAATCATGTGGCACTCGTTAAACATGGTCGTATCGGTTCTGATGCGGTCATTGCAGATCATTTACCCATTGAGCTTGTGGAGATACAAATGAGCGGTAAAACCAGATTAAAAAAAGGTGCGGTGGGGCGTATTGCCGCCGTATTAAAAGGCATGGCCATGGATGCTGATCTTGGTCAGGATGAAGTGGAAAAAGTCGTGAATGCGGTTGCGGATGAAATGGAAGACGACCCAAAGCCAGCCAAGGATGAGGATGAACCGAAAAAGGCTGAGGATGAGGAAGAGGAACCAGCTAAAGACGAAGATGAACCAACTAAAGCCAAGGATGAAGATCCCAAACTAAAACCAGCCATGGATGCTGCCTTAATCACAGCCAATGCCAAAACTGAGGCACGTCAGGAAATGATGGCTTTATTTAATGCGCGTGAAGTGGTGAAACCTTTAGTCGGTGTTATAGCTATGGACGGTGCTTTGGATAGTGCTGAAGCGGTTTATGAATATGCCTTAAATGAAAAAGGGATCAACACCAAAGGCGTACATCCATCGGCGTATCAATCCATGGTGGGGCTATTGATCCAGTCCAACCAGCAACAGAATGCACGTCCAACGATGGCATTGGATAGCAACGCCGTTGCTGAAACACAAAAACTTGTTGGGCGCTTTGGATAATTAAGGGGAAATAAAATGGGTTTTCAAAAAACAATGAACCGTGACTTGCCAATTGGCGTTGCGGGTGATTTTGCCTCAACCAACCCTTACCACACAGTACTGGCTGGGAAAGGTGCGTTAAAGGCAGGTGAAGAAGGTGTTTATATGGGACGTTTTGCCTGGGCAGATTTAGAAACGGGACTGGTGGGTCATGCCAAGGTTGAAGGTGGTGTGCTGGGCTTTGTACGCCGTGATCAAACCGCATTGATTACAGATCATTTAGCTGAAGCCTCTATGCTGATTCCGCAAGGTTTTGCAATCACACTCTATGATGGTGGTGATTTCCTTGCTGAGTTTAAGGAGGGTGCCAAAGTCGGGCAAAAAGTATTGGCCAGTGATACTGATGGCACATTAAAAGCTGCAGCTGCAGTAGAAGCAGGCTTTAGTGATACGGGCTTTGTGGTGGCGTCTAAAGCAGAAGCTGGCACTGTCGCTAAAATCACCAAATAAGGAGAATAAGAATGCCTTTAGATTTAAATATGCTGGCACAGCGTGCAGGTATCCACTTTATGACGGGTCACCGTGTGACTGAGCTGACGCATGATATTCAACATCAGATTGCAACAGATGCAGTTTTGATGGGCATGGATGCCGCGCTGATTACTTCATCGAATGGTGGTGTACCTGCATTATTTACCACTTATATCGATCCCAAAGTCATTGATATTCTGGTTGAGCCGATGAAGATGGCTCAAGCTTTTCGTGAAGTGAAAAAAGGCGATTGGACATCATCTGAGGTACGTTTCACTGTGGTGGAAAGTACTGGTGAAACCTCTAGTTATGGCGATTTTAATGAAAACGGCATGTCTGGTGTCAATACAGATTTCCCAGCACGTCAGCCTTACCATTATCAAAATATTATTCGTGCAGGTGAGCGTGAGACTGCTATCGCTGGAACTGCCAATCTGGATTGGGTTTCTCGTAAACAGATTGCCTCGGCACTGGCTTTAAACAAGTTTCAGAACAAGTCTTATATCTATGGTGTTTCAGGACTTAAAAACTACGGCATGATCAATGACCCTAATCTTTTGCCTTCAATCACTTCCCAGGCATGGGATAGTCTGGATGGACAAGGTGTCTATGATTCAATCCAGAAACTGTTTAAACAATTGGTGAAACAAGCCAATGGTTATGTGGATCGTGATACAGCCATGACCATGCTGCTTTCTTCAGAAGCTGAAACCCATTTCACCAAGACCAATGGTTTTAACGTTAACGTATCGGATCAGTTGAAGAAGAACTTTCCGAATTTAAAAACAGTTACAGTTCCAGAATATGAAACTGCAGCGGGGCAATTGGTTCAACTGGTGGTAGATGAGTTTCAGGGGCAGGCAACTGCTGAATTAAGTTTCACTGAGAAAATGCGTGTGCATCCATTGATCCAATTGAAATCAGGCTTTGAACAGAAGCGTTCACAGGGTACTAACGGCGCAATTATTTACCGACCAATGTTTATTACATCGATGTTGGTGTCTTAAATCAAATACTGAGTTTTTAGAAATAATTTCTAATTTTTTACTGTAAAAATCACGTTTATTGAATCGTGATTTTTTTATGGAGTATAGAAAATGGCTGCACCTAAAAAAACGTCTGCAACAGTAAACAAGGTAACGATCGGCTGTAAATTACCGAATGGTTTTATCTTACAGGTCGGAGAAGTGACGCATCGCATCAATGGCTTTAATCAAAGCACGGTCATTGGCGGGCACGGCATTACGGAAAATGTCCCGAGTGAGCTTTGGGATGCTTGGGTAGAAGAAAACAAAGAGCGTGATTTATATAAAAACGGTTTTGTTTTTGCACATGATAAAGCCAAGTCTACAGCGGCAGAGGCGAAGGAAAAACAAGCCACCCAGTCAGGTACTGAACCCTTAGATCCGAATGCTAAAGGTGATGTGGAGAAACTCACTCAAGATTGATAGGTGATTGTGATGGGCGGTGTAGTTCACTTTGATATTGTCAAGTTTCGGGAATGGTATCCCGAAGTCACATTAACCGATGCACAACTGCAGCTGTTATTTATTAAGGCAGGGATGCAGCTGAATAACACTGAGCATAGCTGTGTACAGAATCTGCTTGAACGTGAAGTATTACTGTATTTGCTTGTTGCACATCTGGCGATATTACGGATGCAGGTTGAGAAAGGAAATACTGCAGTTGGGCGAGTGGCCAGTGCAACCGAAGGTAGTGTTTCGGTGTCTTTTGATTATGGGCAAACCTTGCCCAATGAAAAATGGTTTGCCCAAACGCCGTACGGGGCTGAGTATTGGCAATTGACCAAGAAGTATCGTTCCATCCGTTATGTGGTGACCAAATTACCAATGCGGGTGAGGCGATGAAAAAAACAGGAAGTTTAAAGACGTATTTAAGTCAATTAAGCCAGGGTAATGTTGGAATTCGTGTTGGTGTGCTGGATGCATCTACTTATCCCGATGGTACCCCAGTTGCTCAGGTCGCCGCGATTCAGGAATATGGTGCCGAGGTGGATGTGCCTGAGCATACAACAACTATATATCGCTCAGTGAATGAAAGGACAGGTGATTTTAATCGCAATGGTCGGTTTGTTCGTAAAGATCAATCTAATTTTGCTACAACACATGTGGTACCTGCACATAAGATTGTGATTCCGCCGCGCCCATTTTTTAGAAAAACCATTGCCGAGCATCGCAGTGGCTGGATTAAATCCATTGGTCAACTTATCCAGCAAAACGGCGATGTTAAAAAGTCCATGTTATTGCTAGGTGAGCAAGTTAAAGGCGATTTAACCGAAACCATTTTAACTTTTACTGATCCGCCGAACGCACCTGCAACGATCGCTAGAAAAGGATTTAACGCGCCGTTACGGGAGACGAGCCGATTATCACGTTCAATCAGTGTGGAGCTTGTGGATGATTAATTTAAGAGGGATTGCCAATGGCATTATCAATGCCATTAATCCAGATACGCCAGCCATATTAAAAGTCAATGAAGGTTATGACACCTCAGCTTCAGGTACGCAGATTCCCAAGTTTGTTGAACAATCCATCATGATCCAGCTACAAAGTATCGAAACGGCGGCACTGGAACATCTCAATCTGGTGTCGCAACAAGGACAGTTTTCTTATGCCTATGCAGATGGCCGTATTTCGGCATTACGGCGTAGCTTGGGTAAAGGGAATGAGCAACTGGTTTTTACGCCGTATGGTGAGGATGAACCCGCAACATGGAAAGTCATTAAGGTAATTGAGTCTTATCCAAGCTGGGTCAAGGTGCTGATATGCCGTCAATAATGTAAAAGGTCTCTATATGCCGTCAATAACACATGAAGATTTATATGCCGAAGTCCGAGCCTATTTGCTCGGACTTTTTCATTGTGACGTGGTGAAAGGTCAAGAAAACGAAAGCCCTCTACCTAAGGATGGGATTGTGATGATGATCCTGTTTGAAAAGGACATAGGCACTGTCGTTGATTTTTATGAAGCGGATGAGGATGTCACTTATGTACAAGGGGGCAGACAGGTAACACTGCAGCTGGATTTTTATGGTGATCAGGCTCAGTCCAGAGCCAGTAAAGTCGCTTTGTTATGGAAAAACCAATATAGCACCTCACGCTTAAGACATTGTCAGCCCTTGTACTGCAAGGAGCCACAGAACATGAACTTTATCAATGAGCAAAGTAATTACGAGACACGCTGGATGCTAGAGCTTGTACTGCAGTACAACCCTGAAACCTCATTTGAACAAACCTTTCTTGATCAACCGCAATTAAAAATAAATCCATTAGGAGATTAACGTGCTGCCTTCTATTCCAATGAAACGCATTGTCAGCATTAATCCTGCTGTCATTGGCAGTGCTGGAACTGCCTTAAACCTGAATACTGTATTGCTCAGCCAAAACAGTATTTATCCTGTATATGAATATCCAAGTGCCGAGGCTGTAGCAGAGGTCTTTGGATATGACAGCCCTGAATATCAATTTGCCCAAGGTTATTTTGCCGGGTTTATCGGGGCAACGGTCAGCCCACAAGCCTTGTTTATTGCCCGCTTTAATACTGAAACTTCACCCGCCAAAGTGCTGGGTGCTCCGTTAAAAATCACACTGGACGAACTTAAAAAGTTAAATGGTTATATCGAAGCCACAGTGAATGGTACCTTGCTCCGTAAAAATATTGCCTTTAATGCTGAAATTACCAGTTTTAGTGAGGCGGCGAACTGGATTACCCCACAGAATGATCCAGACCTACGTTGTGTTTTTGATCCTGTTCGACAAGCTTTTGTGATTTCTGTACTTCCTCAGGAGGGTAAATCAGGCAGTATCAGTGCATTTACAGGAACGATTGCAGATCAATTGGGCTTGAGCACAGCCGCAGGTGCAGTGGTTGATAATTCGGTTGTCGCAGATACGGCAGCAACAGTGATGAAACGGGTCAGCAATTACACCTTAAATTTCGCCGTGATCAGTTTTGTTGGATCTGCTTTTAATACCGATCGACGTAAAGACTTTGCCTTATGGAATTCCAGACAGGAAAGCCGTTACTGGTTTGTTGATTATGAACAGGAACCGAATGCCTTAATCCCGAATAACCCCAAAAGTCATGGTGCATGGATTGAGGAAAATGCCATTGATGGTACCACCCTGATTTATGGAAATTTAACCCATGCTGCACTGGCATGTGGCTATGCTGCATCGATTAACTTTGATGAAGCCAATGGCAATACCACTATGGAGTTCCGCCGTCAGGCAGGGGTGAAAGCTGCAGTGACTCAGGAAGATGAAGCGACTGCCCTGGAAAGTAATGGTTATACCTATTACGGCGCATGGGCAACCGCTAATGACCGTTTTATGTTCTTTGCCAATACCCGTGTTTCAGGTCAGTTCAAATGGGCAAATGGTTATTTAAACCAGATTTATCTGAATGCCCAGTTCCAGCTGGCCTTTATCAATATGCTGATCTCGGCCAAATCTATCCTTTATAACGATACGGGTAAGGCATTACACCGGGCAACGGCAAAAGACCCAATTGACCAGATGATTAACTTTGGCGGGATTCAGGATGGTGTTGAGCTATCAGAGCAACAAAAGGCTTTGGTAAATCGTCAAGCGGGTTTTGATGCGGCGAGTCAGATCTTTTTACAAGGCTGGTGCTTACTGGTTGGTAATGCAACTACCCAGATCCGTCAAAATCGGGCGTCATTACCGCTGGTGTTTTGGTACACCGATGGGTCGAGTGTACACAAGATCAATCTCAGCTCAATCAATATTCAGTAAGGAGTGATGCAAGATGGCCATGGGACATAATCCTAAAACACTCACCTCAGCGAATGCAGTCATCATGCTGCGTTGTAAGGGTGTGTATGACAATTTTATGCAGATTCAGGGTTTTCAGGCAGATAACGCATGGGACTTTGGTGATGCCAGTATTGGTGAATCACGAATGGGGGTCGATGGGAAACAGTCGATTGGTTATACCCCGCATGAGGTGCCATGGACACTTTATCTGGAAGCCAATAGCCCCTCCAAACGCATCCTTGAAAATATCCGTAAGGATTTTAACAAGAACATGGAAACCCGATTGATTGAGGTGATTGTAGAAATTCCATCCATCAAGGAGCGTTACACAGGTTCGGGTGCATGGATCACTTTAGGTGGTGGGGCAAATGGTAAGAAATTACTGGAAGGTACTGCATACAACTTTAATCTGGTCACTAACGGTTCGGAGGATATGAACTAATGGCACGTAAAGTGAAGGATATAGAGATTCAGTCAGGTCGTGATCAGGGTAAAAAATTCCGTATCACTGAAATGCCTGTGTTACAGGCAGATCGCTGGGCAATGCGGGCAATCTTTGCCTTGACCAAGGCAGGTGTGAATATTCAGGGGGTTGATCCGAAAGCAGGCATGCTGGAAATGGCAAAAGTGGCCAGCTCGGCTTTAAGCGGCCTGGATACCGAAGAAGGTATTGGGTTACTGGATGAGCTATTAGAGTGCGTGAAAATTATTCCGGGTGGTGGCGAACCACGAGAGCCTGAATGGGACGATGATCTGGAAGACTTTAAATCCCTATTCATACTTCGTAAAGAAGCCTTGATGTTACACCTTGATTTTTTAGCTGCAGGCAGTTCCCCAGATTCGAACGATTAAATGCGGGACTGCCATTTAAAGCAGGTGTACTTGCTGAAACGGTAAATATTTCAACTTTGGCCAGCGCGGTACTTGAATCGGGGCTGGCTTCTTATTGTGAGCTGGACAGTGTTTTAAGTCTGGAAGATGCCTTAAACATTCTTGAAGTGCATCAAGTGATGCAATACAACCAGCATATTCGGGAGAGTGTGAATGCAAGTCGTTGAAGCGATTGGAATCTATCTTGGACTTGATTTAAAAGATTTTAATGCAGGTGCCGATCAGGCCATTCTCAAGAATCAAAAGCTGGAAAGCTCACTTGAAAGTGTTGAACAATCAGCTGAAAAGACCAGTAAATCTACTCAGAAACTCAGTGAAGAGCAGAAAAAGGCGACACAGGCTTTATCTGAAATGGGTCAAGTGGTCACGGGTGTGCATAAGTTGCTTACAGGCTTATTTACCACAATTGCCGTAAGCACGGGTTTTAGTAAACTTATCAGTGATGCTCAAAAAACCAATAACGAGCTATACCGACTTGAGAAGCAGTTAGGTATCAGCGCAGGATCCATTGCCGCATGGCAAGGTGCCGCTGCAATGGCGGGTGGTAGCGCTGAGAGTATGACCAGCACATTACAAGGTCTCAGCCGTGGTATCAATGATCTGGTGACCATGGGCGATGCATCGTTACTGCCTTTCCTGAATGCTTTAGGTGTTGGTGTGATGGATTCTGCAGGCAACATCCGCAATATGGATGACATCTTACTGGATATGTCGGATTCATTTTCAAAAATGGATAGTCAGCGTGCGTATAGCATCGGCTCAAAGATGGGCTTGGATAATGGCACGATTGCGACATTGCTCGAGGGACGCGATGCTTTACAGGAAATGCTGGATCTACAAAAAAGCCTGTATACGTCTAGCGCCGAAGAATTAAAAGCCAGTCGTGAATTATCAAAACAACAGGCATTGTTAAATACTCAGTACGAATCATTAAAAGTGATGCTAGGTAATGCTTTAGTACCCGTATTGATTGAAATCACTAAAGCTGTAAATGGATTCTTTCAATTCCTGCATCGAAATGAGAAAACTGTCAAAAATGTATTTGGGGCATTGTCGTTTATTCTGGGTACAGTACTGATCCCGATTATTTATAAAGCTGCCATCGCTATGGCTGCATTGATTGCACCATTTGCGCCGTTTATTTTAACGGTTGCCGCTTTAGGAGCAGCATTCATCGCGCTTTATGACGATTACAAAACATGGGCGGAAGGTGGACAGTCATTATTTAACTGGGGTGCCTTTACCAAATACATTGATGATGCCGAGTTTTCGGTGGACAACCTGAAAAATGGTTTTGCCTATCTTTTAACTGGCTATACCGACTGGGCGAAAGCTGCAGAAGGTGGGCGTGAGTGGATGAAGCTAAAAGGCTTTATTGATGAGAACGGCGTATCGGTGAATTCGTTAATCAGAGGATTTAACAACTTGAGTAAAGAATTAATCAATGATGCGATTCCAACGTTAAAAGGCTATGCCTCCATATTACAGAAATTGTTGAGTGGTGATTTTAAAGGTGCATTTTTAGAGGCTGGCCAGATGATGCGTAACTTGGTGAGCAATGAAGTCGATCGGGCAAAAAGCTGGGGTGACCGTATTGCTGGTGCACTGGATATTGGCACTGGACAGCAGGTTGGAACCTTTACGCAGAGTTCAGGAAATATCATGAATTCTGATGTGAAATCCAATCAAAAATATTCTGGAAGAGCCGGTTCAAATTCTTTATCAAGTTTTATAGGGAAAGGTGAGGGGAGCTATAACTCGGTTAATTTAGGGAAACGTTATGGCTATAAATCAGGGACAAAAAATTTAACATCCATGACTGTCGATCAGGTTCGTGCCATGCAAGCCCGTCGGGAAGTCAATGCGGTTGGAAAGTTTCAGATTATTCGTGACACGATGCCTTCAGTCATCAAGGGAATGGGACTATCAGGTAAAGAGTTATTTAATGAGGATCTGCAGGAAAAAATGGGTGCCTGGCTTCTATTCAACAAGCGGACAGCCTTAGGTGATTATTTAAAAGGGAAGCATAACAACCTAAAACTTGCAGGCGATGAGGGGGCAAGAGAATGGGCATCGTTACCCGTTTTATCGGATCACCTCGTAACCAAATCAGGGAATAAAACGTTTCACTCCAAGCGTGGTGCAACAGCGTATTCGGATGGTGTGAATAAGGCACAGCACTCGGCTGAAAGCTGGGAAAAAGCCTTGATCAAAGCCCGTAAGAATTATTTAAATTCTGTTGGAAATGGTGTTTCAGAGCAAGAAGCCCAGCTCGTTGCTTTTAAAGATATAGGTCTATCCCAGCAACGCTCTATAGGTGCTCAAAATGCACAATCCATGATTAACCAAGGCCAACAAGCTAAATATGGGAATACAACAACATCGAGTGATCATCGAAAATACATTGACGTTAAGATTGGTGATGTGAATGTTCACACATCTTCAAGCACAATATCAGGTACGGTGAATGATGGGATGAATGCAGCATTAAGTAACGCGAATCAATTGATTACTGGGATGTCCTGAAATAAATCGAGTCAGCATCAGCAGAAATTCTGGTGCTGTTAATTTAAAATATATTCATTTTTATAATTAAAATATGACTTTTAATTTTAGAATTTAGATTTTTAATATATTAGTCTGAAATATTTTTATAGATCTATTTGGTTGAGTGTTGTGGAGAAAATGATACGAAATTTGATTGGTTATATATTATAT
>NZ_OOGT01000161.1 GCF_900323515.1 Acinetobacter stercoris
TTTCAATATAGACCAAAACTTTGATCTATATCTTTCATTTTAATTATTTTTTACATTTAACGCAGATATACATATGACTTTTAATTCACTCAAATTCACATAAATAAAATGATTTAATATCAGGGTTTGTTAACCAGTAATTTGGCCAGTTTATTACTGATATTAATTGCAAAACTATCTACGTACTCACTATAAAAATGAGCAAAAAATAAAGTCACAGCCATACAAATCATTATCGAAGAAATAACAGCCAGATCAAAACTAAAATGTGCTTGTAATAGTAAATTAAAGACAGGTACGCAAACCAGATAGATCATGACCATATGCAATAAATAAATCGAAAATGATAACTTTCCAAGCCAAACAAACAATTTTTTATCTAAAATATCTGAAAGTTTTGCAGACATGAGTACACTGTAAACAATGAAAAAACCAGAAAGAAAATTGCAATAATCATAGGTTTTTTCACCTAAATAACGCTGAATCCATGTATAGGCATGACTTGTATTATGTGCACCTGCTAAATATAGTCCAACAATAAACATTGGAAGTGCCACAGCAAATTTTACACTTTTCCCATAAAGGTAAATATAAATCCCGATAACAAAACTACTCATACCAAAGAAAAAAGTTTCGTCTTTAAAATATGCAGCAACAGGAAAGGCAATCGAAGCAATAAAAAAAAGATTCTTATTATACTGATATAAAAATAGCAATAAAAACAAAAGAAAAGATCCAAAAAGCTCGATCTGCATAGTCCACAACACCCAGTTTGAGTCACTGGCAGCAAACAAAAAAGAACCTATACTCCCTTCATATATTGCTTTGCCTAAACTCAGTGGTTGGTCAACATAACTTTGAAACCATGCATTTACACCTGAAGCATCTATCTCGACAAACTTTTTAGTTGCCCAGGCCAGAATGCATGACAAAAATACAGGTATGGCTAAACGTGGGTAACGTTTTACTGCCATAATTTCAATTTTCTTGGGGATATTCTGACTTCTACAAATGCTGTAACTGAGAACAAATCCACTTAATACAAAAAAAACAAATACAGCAGCTGTACCTGAATACCAGAATCCAAAAGGTGAATGATGAATCATATATACCCATTGATTCTCAGGTTTTTGGTCTAAATCAAAATGGTGTAAATAGGGATAAAAAGTCAAACTCAAATGCGAGAACACAACAGCCAAACATGCAATTCCCCGAATACTCTCGGCAGCGTTTAATTTTGCCATAAATCATTATTACCTGTTTTTCTATTGTGTTCAAAACACGGTTTTTCTCAAAGAAAAATCCCACAAAAGTGGGACTATTCACATGAAAACAATCTATTCAATAAAGGTTATTCGACCATTTTCATCATGATGAACAGTCGATATTTTTTGTTCCCGACCATGTTCAATCTGTGTCATAGGAAGTGCAAAATACTCTGCATAATCATCTGTTGTCTTTACTTCTGACTTTTTAACAGTTTTGGCTGGAATAAAATGACTCCAAAGCCAAAGTGCAACAGCACATGCAATAAGTGCTGTAATCCCATGCTGCACACCTATCCCAAAAGCATGCAGAACTTCATGAACCAGATGTGGCTTTTGCAAACCGATAAGCCCAATCACTAACACAATCGGACGCCAGAGAAATAGCCAGCAAGCCCACATCATCGCAGTACTGGTATTCGACATATAGCGCTTATGCCATGGTAACTTACGGCGTAAATCAATAATCAAATTATTTGATTTCATTTTTTCTTTACTCATAGCATCAATCATTTATCCGAACACCACGATCTGGACTCACCCAACGCGCACGTTTGCCATCACCACGTAACAGGACTTTTGGAAACGCGACAATACTAGCAGTAATCGTGATCAACCAAAAGACGAACGGATACCAAATCATCCAATAATAGTTTTTGAATAAGTTTGGCTCATAACGACTATCCATCCATTTACTTAAAGCAAACTGAATAAGACATGTCGCACCCAACAAGATACCACTTCCATACGGTAAAAATGGTGAGCTAATACCATTACTCATCGCATGCATCGGTAATATAAAATGGAGCAACCAGATAATTGCCATGATTAACATCAGATATGACCAAACCAGGGTTAAAATTAACTCAATCATCAATGGCCATAAAAAATTCAACTTAGGCTTAACCAAGACATCGATATTTTTAATCAATACCTGAGCACCGCCCATTGCCCAACGCAAGCGCTGCTTCCATAAACCATTTAAAGTTTCAGGCATCAGTATCCAGACTAAAGCATTCGGTTCAAACCGGATATCCCAACCTGCCCTTTGCAATTTCCAAGTGATATCAATATCTTCGGTTAGCATGTTAGGAGACCAGTATCCCACTTCGTGAACAGCACTCTTACGAAATGCAGTGATCACGCCAGAAACTGTAAACAAACGTCCAAAACTACGTTGCGCACGTTTAATCATGCCAACAATAGAAGAAAATTCACCAACCTGAATACGACCAATTAAAGTTGAACGAGTACGAATGCGCGGATTTCCCGTCACTGCAGCCACAGTTTCATCTTCAAGAAAATGACGTACCATCCACGATGCAGCATGCGGATCCAGCAATGCATCACCATCAATACCAATTAAATATTCAGCATCAGTCAGCAAGCTTCCAGCTTGCAGCGCCATCGCTTTACCCTGATTCTGTGCCAAATGTACAACACGTAACTTTTCATGCTTTAAAGTCAGCTGATCAAGAACTTCTGCCGTGTTATCAGAGCTTCCATCATTGATTGCAATAACCTCAAAATTTGGATATTTCAAAGCCAAGGCATGGGTTAAAGTCTCTTCGGCATTATCCCCTTCATTAAAACATGGCACCAAAACCGCAACTTTAGGATAACTTTCAAGCGGTTTAGGTTGTTTATAAGGAGGTTCTTTTCGCTCTTTTCTATAGAAAATTAATGCACCAATCATCCATAGATAAGACATGAACAATGGATAATAAAATACAAAGTTCAATGCCGAATGCCAAAAGTATTGTAACGACGTCATGTTTAATTCCTTCTAAGGAATAAGACGATTAGGCTGTAAGTCAAATACTTCACGCAAAACTGCTGGATCTGGATGATTTTTAAATGGATCATCTGGATAATAAGCAATATGCATAGCACCTTGGCTGTACAGAGATTTAATCGTTTGGGCCATCTCTTCCGATGGAACTGGCTGACTTGTTCGCCAGTTCAGAGCTTGCAACTCAAATACTGTCTTCTTCAAACCATTCGGATATTTTTTTACACGATTCACAATATCAGCATAGAACTTCTCCTTATCTGGTGCTTGTTCCATATAAGGCATTGCCATAATTGCTGTGAAATCATAATGCTTCAGTGACTCTTCTAAAGATTGGGCATACCAGTTTTCAGAATATGGATTAAGTGCAACCTGCGCGTATAAATTGCGTGCAGTAACCAGATATGGCTGATAACGACGTAATTCAGCAGCCATTTGCATTGCAAAATCATCTATGGTCTTGGTTTTAAAAGCAGTCCATTTCTGTAACTGAGCATCATTCTTGCGAACAGCATCGAGATCAGTTGACAGCCCAGCTTTTTTATATGCAGCTAGAGCTTCAGGACTTGCATCTTCGTAATCAGAAAGGGTTGTATCATCATGGAATAGGATACCATTAAATGTAGATGATTTGCCCAAATCTTCGTAAATTCCTTTAATCACTTTACGTGCTTCAGCAGAATACGGTGTTAAGCGACGATATCCCATATTCAGATGGTCGGAAGCTTTGGCCTGCTGGGTAACCACGACACGCCTGGATACTGGATTATTTTTTGGTAAATCCCAGGCAAACAAAGGCATCCATGCATATAAGCGAGTTACTTGAGTACGTGACTGGATTTGCCATGCTACACGGTTAAATAAATCTGCACGCATGGGAATATAACGGTTCGGAAAATACACCATATCAGCTGAACCATCTGCATCTGGATCTGAAAATGCCTGTAGATATACAGTATTCACTTTCATTGCAATAATGCGATCCAATAATAAACCTAAATTTTTCTCTTGCTGAACTGGATCTTTATCATAGATATAATCCAGATCAACATGCATTACCTTTTGGGGGCGGTTATTGTCATTCAATCCCATTGAACGGGTTCTGATATCTGCTAACAAGTCATTTGGTGTAGTACTATTTTCAATCAAAATACGATTCAGATGACCTAGTGACTGTTTAACATTATTTGCACCATCATCTAGTGTAATGGTGATCGGCATACCAGTTTTTTTTGCAATATCAACTGTCTGCATATTATAACGACCATACGGCCATACCATGACACGTGGACTACGAATCCCATGTGCTTTCAATATCTCATTATTTTTCTTTAAATCCGAATAAATTCGGGTTGCATATGCCCTGTCACTTTCATAAGTTTTAGTTTTACTATCATATAAACGTGTTGTTGCTGCTGGTTGTGAGCTACCTTGAGGATTACCAACAATACCGTGATGCAAGTCAAAACTATGGCTACCAATTTCTACAAAACCGCTATCCTGCATCTCTTTCAATTCATGCCATGATAAAATTTCGCTACGTGGAATAACTTCATCGCCAAATTGTACTTTTTGATTCTCTTTTGGTTCTAGCCACTTACCAACCACAGCTAAAACAACAGGAACTTTTTGTGCTTTGACTATTGGATAAGCATGCTGGTAAAAAGACTGGTAACCGTCATCTACAGTAATCATCACAGATTTGGCAGGTAAACGATATTTGCCTTCATGTGCCTTTAATAGCTGGTCTACAGTAATAAAGTTAAACCCATTCTTTTTCAACCAGGTTATTTGCTGCTCGAACTGTTGCGAAGTAATCGCATACTGAGGGATCAATGCACCCTTCTTATCCGTAATTTCATGATAACCAATAATCGTTAAGGTTGAAGAATCCGCACTTGTTGCCTCAGCATGTGCTGTCACACTCACTGAAATTGCCAAAACAGACAGGCAAGCGAGAAACGCGGGTTTAAAAAAACGAGTTAGCATAGTAATTGCTCATAGTCTTAATACATAATGATTGGGAGGATCATCACAAAAGATTGGATGGTGTCTTGAAAGGTTGTGAGACGCTCAAGAATATCAGGCTCTTTGCAATTTTAATTTATAATTTACAAAGCTGAAATCAAACTTAAAAAAAAATAATAATTTTATTGTTTTTAATACACTTACATCTTACCAACAACTTTTCCACATTCATTTCATTTTCAATAAAAATAACCATTCAATTGATTCAATATTATTACATCATAGTAAATATAAAATTCGTTATGATATGTCATGGTTCATCAGGAGAGCCAACTAAAATCTTATTTTTAATAAAAATGTAGCTTATACAATAACAGTAATAAAAGGTTATTAAGCATTTGAAAACAACTCGACAACCTTTTAAAACATTTAATAACTAATCATTCATCACGTGTTTTGACATCAAACAATTCAATTTCAAAAATCAAATTTGAGTTTGCAGGAATAATATTTCCCATTTTTCGTTCACCATATGCCAAATGGGCAGGCACAATCAGCTTACGTTTTCCCCCAACTTTCATTCCCATGATGCCCTGATCCCAACCTTTAATAACACGACCTGTGCCAATAACGCATTCAAAGTAATTTCCACGGTCAATTGATGAATCAAATTTTGTTCCATCTTCCAGCCAACCTGTATAGTGAGTGGTAATTAAGGCGCCTTTCACCGCCTCCTTACCTTCGCCTATTTTTAAATCAATAATTTCCAATTCGTTTGACATAGTATATCCGGGTCTTTACTTTTCAATGTTTACAGCATGATACGCCTCAGAAAACTCAGCATAATCACGCAGTACCTGCTGATAATAATTATACGCATAATCAAGTAATTCTGCTTTCCATTGCACAGCATTTTCTGCAAACTTTATCAATCCGTCAATATTATCTGCCCCTTGCCGACTTGCTGAACGTAGTTGTGCATAAGCGATCAGTCTTGCCATATAGTGACACGCATCCGTAAACTTTTTGGGTTTACCCATACATAAACTAAAATCCATTTTATCCTGTTCAGGTTGTAATTCTTTAACAATAAAAGATTCATTATCAAGATCAATACGTGATAACCATCCTGGAGTTACATATTCCATATAGTATTGTATGGTTTGAATTCTTTCCGCCTGATTTTTCCATTCAGGTTGCTCAATTTTTAAAAAAGGTGTCAGACTCAGAGACGAAGGTTGTGCCTGCTTGACGTCAAATAAATAAAAATCCCGAGTTGCCGACTGATAAACTAAAAATACGTAACGCTTCAAACCGATACTTCCAGTTCCTGCTACACGTATTGCGGCATCCTGCACCTCAAACTCCGCTTGCTTATCACTCACTAAAGTATTCAGATAAGCACTAAAGTCTGCTATGAGCGCTTTTTTTAACGTTTTATCATCAATCGGGAAATATCTTTTATTATCAATGATAAACTCTCTTTTCTTATTACTTTTTAAAATAGATTTTGAGTTTAAAAAGTCAAGTTCATTACGCGCCTCCAGCGTCTTTATATATTTCTTTAAAACGCCCTGAATAGTTTCTTTTTCAATCGAATATGCCTTTCCTGATTTCAAGGTATTGATGTATTCGTTACTTAAGATTTCTGTAATATTTTTCAATTCTTCATCTTTAAATTTCAGCTCTTTACCTGCCAAAAACACACTGGTAATAAAACGGACAAACTCCCAGGTCGGATGTGCTAAAACAGCTTCATCAAAATCATTCAAATCAAAATAAACCACCTTATTACGACTTCGATATGTGCCAAAATTTTCAACATGTAAATCACCACAAATCCAGGCTTTTGTAGCATCTGTCCACGTTTGTTTTTGTAATAAATCCTCATAAAATAAATGACATGATCCCCGATAAAATCGAAAAGCGCCACTTGCCATCAATTTAAATTTAAGAGGTAAAAATCCTGGAACCCGATTTTGATTATATTTCATGACACGCTGATAGATATTTGACATACATGCTCCAAGATTTAAGCACTAAAAAATTAATTCTTTTATCTCACTATCACATAATAAATACTCGGTGAGTAACTTATGATTCTGCGCCGATCCAATTAAAATCCAACGTCCTGTGATTTGTTTTTCTGTTTTATTTTGTACACCACGGATCACACGCATATCATATTTTTTAAATAGATCTTCATATTTATCTAAAGTTTCTTGTTGATAATCACATACAATCCGATAATTTCTCGACTGGTGAATAGTCTCGATTTTATCCTGAACATAAATCAATAAAACCAGCACGACCAGTACAATGAAAGTCCCAAACAGACTTAAGATGATATAACCAGCACCAGCAGCCATGCCTAAAGCTGCGACCATCCAGATTGTTGTTGCGGTCGTAATTCCGGAAATTCTATTATCATCTTTAAAAATCACCCCAGCCCCAAGAAAACCGAGTCCCGTTAATATATTTGCAGCTAGACGATCTGGATTCTCAACACCAATCTTGAGAGATAATATGGTAAAAAGGCATGAAGCCAGACTGACAATAATCATTGTTCTAAGCCCAGCCGATTTACTACGATACTCCCGCTCAGTACCTATGACAGCACCAATACCTAGTGCAATCAATAAATGATAAATATCAGCTTCCATATTTTCTGCTTTTATTTAAATTGTATGATTTAGGTATAAAGCAACTAAAATAGAAGATGCAAGACAAATTCAGACATCTTCCTCTATTTTTTAACTATTTGTAATAAATATTATTGCAACTGAGTCCACTCAATAACAACCTGATGCTCATCACCAATCAAAGTCCACTCACCGTCCATCACATTAAGTTGTAATTGCATGGTTCTTTTACACAACTGCTGTATTTCAGATGTAGTTTTTTCTGATAATTGCCAAACTTCAGCATTCTTCAAGGTCTTTAGTTTACTGTTTCTTTTATACCACTCAGCTACAGCGTTACCATAAGCAACAACTGCAACCTGCTTGCATCTTGCGCTGGCTTTTTTTACTTTATCTTCATCTGGACAACCAACCTCAATCCACTTTACCAATTGCCCTGTTAAATCCTTTTCCCATAGAGCAGGTTCATCGGTTTCAAACAAATCTTTGGTAAATTCCAGAGCATCATCAGCATATCTGGCATAAGCCAGAATACGAACCATCAGACGCTCAATAGTTTCAGAAGGGTGCAATGCCAGTGTCAATTGATAGTCACCATACTGATGAATATCCATATTTGCGATATTTAAATCGGCTTTATAAATCGTTGCTTTTAACGCCATTATATATTCCTCGACTTTGGCGCTAAGCATATAAGATTTTAGGGCTTTCGTTGACCATTATTTCTGAATAATTCGACACTTCAACAGACTGTTCTCGAAAGCTTCGGTTTGAATAGACTGTGCAGAAATAATTTCGACCCGATTATCAATATTTTCTTCACCTGATTTATAGTTAAATTGCTCAGGGTTAAAATTAAAAGTCATCCATCCCTGATCTGTATTAAAAATTGCTTTTATACGTAACCAGTCTTTTTGTTCACATAAGACATCCAGTACATCATAAAAATTAAATTGCCAGTGTTTTGAAAATTTCCATCCCGCGACAGTGTAACCTTGGGTTGTTTCTACATAATGATAAGGTAATTGCTTAATTTCAGGTAATACCTGATCCACACCTATTTGACGCTGAATACTCAGCAACGGCTGTAGTTTCCGTTCTACTCTCTGATAGTTAAAATCAATTTGTTCTAATTTAACCAGACCTTGCTCAGCCAAAATCCATGATTGCACATACACCTGATATTCTCGTTTAAGCTCAGATAATGCCTGCTTATCCAGATCATTCATCAGATCCTGATGTGAAACAACTACAATTTGCGCAGCTTTTAACTGATCCTGATACAAGTTTTGTTCAGTCCACAGCTGATCATGTAAGCGACTACCATCAATCACAGTAACTGGTGCCTGCATTTGAATATTCTGCTTCCAATGAGGCTCAGATAACTGATCTAAAAGCTGCGCAGGATGTCCAAGGCCTGTTGGTTCAATAAAAAGTCGGTCAGGTTTGCTATCACTCAACAATCTTGATAATGCGATCTGCATTGGTAACTGGCTTGCACAACACAGACATCCACCTAAAAGCTCTTTCACCTCATAGCCATCAGTCTGTGGTAATAGTTGTTGATCAACACCGATTTGACCAAATTCATTCATTAACACAGCCCATCTTTCATTTTCAGGTTTCTGACTCAGCAAATGCTGTAAAAGCGTGGTTTTACCTGCACCTAAAAAACCTGAAATAATGTGTGTTTTTACTGCTGATGTTTGAAGAATTTTCAATTGACTACCCAATACCTGCTATTCAACCATTTTGGCAATATTTTTTGCCAATCCAGACATCATAACTGTAATCATCAAAATATGAATATGCTTTAAGGAAAAATTCAGAATGATCTGTAAAAATCAGATAATAGTTGATCATTCACTTTATTAA
>NZ_OOGT01000146.1 GCF_900323515.1 Acinetobacter stercoris
CTAAAATGTAGGTCAATGCAAATATTATTTAGCTTAAATTTATAGTTCTCTATTGAATCCGGGGATGTAATTAAATATAGCGAACTAGCATATTGTCATGCTAGCCCGATAGTTTTTATAAGCTTTACTTGGGTTTAACGTGGTTGGATGGATGAGGTATATTGCAGAACAACATTACCATTATGGTCTAATAGTTTTAATTTTTTACCATAGGCCTGAAAACTGGTCACTTTTGCAAGTGCATCATTATATTGCTCGGTAAGTTGCATGACATTCATACACATCATTTGGCTTGTTGCCAGTTGTCCTAGATTTAAGCGATTTCCTCGGACAGTATATGTTCCAACAATACGGTTACAACCATCTGAACCACTGACACGTAACGTGCTTGAGTCAAACTGGATACTTGGTATATTTCTGGTGTTCGGGTCGCTTTTGTATTCTGTTGCTCCAATATGTGTCAAAATCCAGGTTTTATCCTGTAATACAGTAATGCCTTTGGCTTGCTGAGGTGTATTTTGTATGCTTTCACAACCAACAAATGCAAAAGTTGCTGTGATCAACCCCGCGGCAATGATTTTTTTTAACATGATGTTCTCTGTTTAGAGTGATTTTCTTATATCTAAACAAATATATGTGAAAATCACTATAATTATTATGTGTTTGTTAGTAAATATTTTGGCCAATTTGCTGTGGCAAAACAGGCGCAGGTAAGCCTGTTCGGATCAGTTTTGAAAAATCCAGACTATCTTGCGATATATATTGATCAAATTTTGTAGCACGAGGATTAATATGTGCTTTTTGATACCAGGTTTGCATATCCCATTGGCGATTGAGTGCATTTAGATCATACAAATAGTTTGGTAAATATCCCGATGCCAATAGACGATAATCACGAGGCAAATGATGCGGATCTATTGCCTGAATCATATCAAATACTAGCGTTGTACAATTACTGGTGAGCGTGTTGTACCATTTTGCATGTTTGTGTAATTCATCATTTTTCTTTAAATATTGTAAAAATAATGCTTTGGCTTCATTTTTTCCCATATTGATTGGAAACAAATAAACCTGTTCACCACGTACATTACTGCGTGTATAAACAATGTCTTTTTCATCAGCAGCGATGAGACTCAGTTCAAATTGACGGAAAAAACCACCAATAGCAGAGAAGCTTTCATTCTTTTCTTTACGAATTTCTATAGAGAAAACCAGTGGTTTTTGATCGGAAAAACTGAAGCTCACCAAAGTATGCGCAATCTGGGGACCCATCCAGTACGAAGTGATGATACTTACCCCGGTAATATGATTGAGATCATAAGTGCGCGTATCCCAATGGACATCATATTGATCTTCTGTATGCCAGTTAAAGTTACGGATATCATGTATGGTTACAAGATTGCCATGACGTTCATAACTAAAGATTTTAGCGACATCTGGACTCCAGTCACGATCTTGTTTGGCAGGAATGTTGAAGTACCAAACCAGACTAAAGATAAAAGCCACGATATAAATCACTATATCTTTTCGGCGACTGAAGAAGCTTTGAAAAAAATAAATTCCGAGAATACTCAAAGAGAATGAAATCCAGATTCCAATGAGGATTGATGAAACTAACCAGCCCCCTGGTTTTTGAATCCATAAAGCAAGGCAAAGCCAGATACTACTGAGCAGGACAAAAATACTAAAAAGAAAATGTAAAACCCAAGCGCCGAGTGCAGTAAAAAATTGTCTTTTGCCGATGTCATTCATATCTAGAGCGTTTATTTGAATATTTCTTGGGTGCTATTTTTGATAACTTGCAAATGTAAAAGCAATCCCAGATTTGTCATCAATATGTGTCGAAGATGACATTTTTTTAAATTCTGCCGGAATCTCAGGATAATGTGCATCACCTTGAACATCCAGCTCTACATGAGTCAGTTCTAAACGATCAGCAATGTTGATGGTCTGTTTAAAGATTTCACCACCACCAATAATGAAAATACTGTTAGGTTTTAGAGAGTTTTTAACATCTTCTATCGAAAGCTGCAAAACTTCTTCAATGCTATGTGCAACTTTAACGCCATCAAATGCCCAATGTGTATCACGAGTGATGACCCAATTTACCCGATTAGGTAATGCTCGCCCCATTGACTCGAGTGTTTTGCGCCCCATAACAACGACACCACCCTGAGTAATTTCTTTGAAATGCTTTAGGTCAGCAGAAATATGCCAAGGCAATGCATTTTCTTTACCAATACAATGTTTTTGATCCATTGCCACTACATGTACAATTTCCAGATTTTTATATGACATAGCCAGTTCTGCTTTTAAAATTCCCTCCTATTACTGGAGGGACTAGAGAATAAGATAAATAAATCAGTGTAGATGATTAAAATTAGACAGCAACAGGTGCTTTGATTGCAGGATGTGATTCATAACCAGTAATTTCAATATCTTCAAATTTAAAATCAAAAATGTCTTTAATCTCAGGATTAAGTTTAAGTTGACATAGCGGTAATGGTTCACGTGAAAGTTGCAATTGAGCCTGTTCAAAATGATTGGCATATAAATGTGTATCACCACCAGTCCAGACAAAATCTCCAACACCTAAACCGCACACTTGAGCAATCATATGTGTGAGCAGGGCATAGCTTGCGATATTAAATGGCACGCCCAAGAATACGTCTGCACTGCGTTGGTAAAGTTGACAAGATAATTTACCATCCTGCACAAAGAACTGGAACAGAGTATGGCAAGGCGGTAACGCAACCTGACCGGCTTCATTCGGGTTCCAGCCAGAAATGATCAGACGACGGGAATTAGGGTTGGTCTTGATTTCATTAATCAACCACTGAATTTGGTCAAAACCGTCATTGTTATATGAACCATCAGCATTTTTACTCGCACCAAAGTTACGCCATTGATGACCGTATACAGGTCCAAGTTCACCTTCAGAACGACCAAAACGTGCAGTTTGTTCTGCAGTTGACCATTCATCCCAGATTGTGACTTTATTGTCCTGTAAATATTTAACGTTTGTGTCACCTTTTAAAAACCACAACAATTCAATCACGATAGAACGGAAATGCACTTTTTTTGTGGTGAGTAAAGGGAAACCTTTGGAAAGATCAAAACGCATCTGATGACCAAATACAGAACGTGTACCTGTACCAGTACGGTCGCCTTTGTCACCGCCATTGTCGAGGATATGTTGTAAGAGGTCTAAATAGGCTTTCATAAATTTCCCAAAAGTGAATGATTGATGCCATCCTGTAGATGATCATCTATTTCGAGTCAACAGACGAGTTTATACTAATCTTGTCCTATTTTTAAGTCATAATTTGCAAGCTGGACAGCGGCAATTTTTTAGATTTTCACAAACTTTGATAAAAGGGGTTTTTCACTATTTTCAGTGCTCACAAACCCTGTTTTACTCACTTCTAAGAGCTGATTTGAAATTAATAAAATAGCAATGGTAATAACCAAACCACCTGAAATCTGACTGATTTTTTTAGCAAGTTGTGGACGACTATGTAAGAGAGTTTTAGAGCTATAGCCCACGATGAAATAGATGATTGAACAATTTAGCATATGAATACACGTCAGTAAGAACATTTGCTCGGAAATGGAAAATACTGATGTTGGCTGGATAAACTGTGGAAATATGGTGAAAAATAATAAAAATACTTTTGGATTAAATGCACTAATGCAAATGCCTTGAACAGTCCATTGACGAGCTGTCAGAGCGTGTCCTACATCTGTTTGTGATATGGTGGAAGGGTTTCGAAATATTTTAACTCCAATCCATAGCAGATACACTGCACCACCTAAAGAAAGCGTAAACAGAGCAGCAGGATGACGATGAATAATTAGTCCCAAGCCAGTTGCAACAATTAGGATAACCAGCAGATGTCCAAGTAATAAGCCTGATACAGCAGGTATGGCTGTCTTATTTCTTATTCCTGCAGAAATTGCATATGCCCAGTCAGCACCTGGAGAAAGTACAAAAAGAAGCGAAACAATGCCAAAGGATAAAAAACTATTCATAAGAATATCCCAAATCAGTAAAAACAGTGTTATATGACCTGCGTTTTAGAAAAAAATGCTATGTGAGCTATTTATAGGGAAAGAATATGTCTTAATATGTAGAAAGTGCTTTTAATTTTTTGCTTGAATGATTGGAATAAGGGTAAAACTTTCTAAATGGATAAAATTGACAAGAAAATTCTTGCTGAGTTGCAAAATGATGGGCGTTTATCAGTCACTGAGTTGGCTGAAAGGATCGGTTTGAGTGTTTCACCATGTCATAGACGTGTGAAGGCATTGGAAGAAACTGGTGTGATTAAAGGTTATCGGGCACAGCTTGAACCTAATCTGATAGGGTTGAATTTTTCAACTATTGTCTTCGTAACCCTAAAAGAAGCCAATAAGCAAACAATTTCATGTTTTGAAGATGCCATCATTGATATTCCTGAAGTTGTACAAGCACAGAGGTTATTTGGCGATCCAGATTATTTACTTTATGTGGTAACTCATGATTTGACTGCCTTCCAGAAATTATATGACCAACGCTTATCTGCGATTTCAGGTGTACAGCGTTTAACATCAACTTTAGTAATGAAAAATGTGGTACTGGATCGATTATTTCCGTTATAAGATCATTTAAAAATTAACCACTTAGGTTTTTCTTGTTAACATTCTAAAATTTTCTTACATTTTTCAAGTGAAAACTTAATGTTATAGTATTACTATTCCTAACTTCGAAAATAATTGAAGTCTGAATATCAAAACATTAGATGACGTTTTGAATAGAGGTTAGAGGTTTTTGGATGATTTATGATAATTATGGACATGTTAATGAAGTTTATGCACCAGTTCATGCAAACATAGTTATTCGTTCTAAGGGTAATCCAACACAAAGACCGATTGATTCAGATGATAATGAGACAAATACCCAGAACTCTAAACCAAGAAACTACACCTCTTCTGCAAATGGTCAACGTTTAGACTTATCCAAGTTTACTCAAAAACTGGCAAGCATTACCCGTACAACCAGCACTGCAAAATGCGCTAAAAGCATCAGGGTGGCACTTCAATCAGCGGGAGCGAATATTCAAAATCATCCAGTCGCAGCAGCTGACTGGGGCGATACTCTAAAGAAAATAGGCTACCGACAGATTAATCCTTCTTTTAATAATCCTAAAAAAGGTGATATTTATATTATTGATCGTACAGGGTCGCATACTTATGGACATATTGCGGGCTATTCTGGTTCAAACTGGGTATCAGATTTCAAGCAGTCGGATTATGCTGTCTATAAAAATAAAAACGTAAAATATTCATACTACCGACTTGATGACTAATCATCATCAAGTGGCACATTATCATTTTGATTTAGCATTTAGTTTTAATCTATGCGTTTTGCTCTATTTTGATAAATGCTCAAAATAAATAATCCAAGTAACATAAATCCTAAAGACTGTATGCTTAGAAAAACTTTATTTTGACTTGGTAATTGTATGATTAATAATATTAATAATGAGATTGGAATAACGATACTTACAATGTCAAAACCCCGTTTATAAGGATTTGAATCACTGATTTTTAAGCGATATGTATAAAGTAGATGCAGCAAAGCACCGATAACTAAACTTAGGCCTACAAAAATAGCTTCCAGTTTTTCGACCGATGAACAAAAATAGATGATTACACAGGTTAGAATGCTGACGATCAATTTGACTTGACGTGTACAACGTTCAGAATACCAAAAATCAAGCATTATAAAGGCTCTTTACGGTTATTGTTTTTTTGTAGCTTGGCAATTGGTGCAAAGATAAATGTTGCCAGAGCCATAAATCCTATACCTTGAGCCCCTTGTAGGAGCAGCTCTTGTTGAGCTTTCATAAAGATTAGAGATAAAAGCAAAGCGATAGGGATCCATGTAAATAGACGATATAGAAGCCCTGTTGGTTTATGCCCTGCGAATTGAATTTTACAGTATCTACAGATCAAAAAAATAATCCCTGTTCCCAAAAACATTAAAATAGCATCAGGAGATAATGGGTTCATTTTATATAAAGCTAGGGTGATAGCTGCCGTAATAATAAAAATAAATAACTTACGAGTAAAAGTCGCTTTAGGATCAAACCAGAATTCAAACATAGTTCATTCAACTCAATAACAGATCAGCACTTTAACATGAAAATGGAGAGCATTTGCTCTCCATTTGTATTTGGGGTTAAGCGTTTTTTTGAGGACCCCAGTCATAAATTTTTCTTTTGTAAGCATACAGCATGAATAGAATACCAATAATAATCATTGGGAATGACAAAATCTGTCCTTTGGTCATCCATCCAAACAGGATGTAGCCTTGGTCTGCATCTGGTTCACGGAAGAACTCCATAAAGAAGCGGGCACAGCCATAGCCGATCAGGAACAGTGCAGAAACAGCCATACGTGGACGAGGCTTGCTGCTAAAGAACCAGAGAATAATGAATAGCAGTAAACCTTCACAGAGTGCCTGATAGATTTGTGACGGATGGCGAACCAGATGTAAAGGATCAGTCGGGAAAATCATGCCAAGAGGGAAGTTTGGATCTGAAACTGCACGTCCATAAAGTTCTCCCCCAATAAAGTTGCCAATACGACCAAACATTAGACCTGTTGGGACACATGGTGCGATAAAGTCCATGGTTTGAAACCATGTCTTTTTATATTTGCGACACCATAAAATCATGGCGAGCATAACTCCAATAAATCCACCATGGAAGCTCATCCCTCCGGTCCAGACCTGAAATAGCCAGAGAGGATTATCTAGAAACTTGTTGAATTCATAGAAGATGACATAACCAATACGACCACCAAGTACAACACCGAGTGCGCCATAAAACACTAGATCGGACACCATTTCCGATGTCCAGCCATCACGCTGTTTGGCACGATAAGTTGCAAGCCCCCATGCACAAAGAAATGCAAGCAGGTACATTACGCCGTACCAATGTACTTTTAATGGTCCCAGTTCTAAAGCAACTGGATTTATACTTGGATAGGTCAGCATTCTGATTCCTTATCATTTGTTTTGCACAGATTTTATCTGATTGATATAAAAAATGTTATAGGCTATGTAGGCATTTCGTTTATCACTTGCAGTTTTCTCAAAAAGACTGACAAGTTTTGATATGCATTTTTCTATGCTTTAAGCTAAAGATGAATTATAAATATGTCATCACGATTTAGAGATCAATATATGTGTATTGTGGCACTCGCTTGGCAGGTTCTGGATGATATGCCTTTATGTCTCATTTCCAATCGGGATGAATTTTATCACCGTCCAACTTCACAATTACATAAATGGCAAGATAGCCCTATTGTTGCGGGGCAGGATTTACAGTCTGGTGGGACATGGATGGGAGTAACCGAATCGGGACGATGGGCAATTGTGACTAATCATCGCGATGCACGGGATAAAAAGACGTATCCTACTTCAAGAGGGCATTTGATCCAGTCATTTCTGGAGTCTGATTTAACCCCGATTCGATTTGCTCAGGCATTAGAAAAACAACAGTGCAATTATGCTGGCTTCAATCTTTTTATTGGTACGCAAGCCCAGGCAGTTTATATGAGTAACCGTGGGGAGGCACCTCAGGTTTTGGCAAAAGGTGTGTATGTGGTATCGAATGGGATCATGTCAGATGACTGGGAAAAGACGAAGCATTTGCGGAAACGCTTTACACAGGAACTTTTGCCGATGTTACAAGTTTCGTCAATTCCTGAGGGAGATCTTCAGCGTGAGGTTTGGGATATTTTGGAGGATGAACGAAAAATTATTCCCGAACTGTTGCCAAATACTGGAGTAGATCAGGATTTTGAGCAGCTTTTATCTTCAACATTTATACAGAGCCCTATCTATGGGACACGATGTTCAAACTTTGTCAGGATGCTGTCAAATAAGATTCAGTGGACTGAGAAAACCCAGCAGGGGGAGCATCAAGGTGAATTTGTCCATCAACATATAAAACTCATTCAATAAAAAAGGCGCTGAACGAATTCAACACCTTGAATATTTAAAGAATAGTTTTAAATTAACCAGCAATCACGCCGCCATCTTTACGGGTAATGACGACAGTTGCAGAACGTGGTCGTGCAGTTTTATTGTTCGGATCTTTTTGAGTTGCTGGCCAATGGCTATGCGGTTTCTCGTCTGGTTTAGAGTTTTCGCCAGGGTGTTGAACATTGATAAAAATAGCTTTGTAGTCTGGTGTCATGGTGACGCCAGTGATTTCACATTCTTTAGGTCCTGTCAGGAAGCGGCGCAAGTTGTCATCAGTAACTTTTGCCCCTGCAAATGTAGCTTGATTGCCGACAGCAGTTGTCTTGGCACCGTCACCCCGTTTTCCAGGAAGAGCTGCCAACATCATGCAGTTGGTTTTATCACGGTAAGAGAAATCATCAGTTTGAATCCATAGTACTCCACGTGGATCAAACCACATACCATCAGGACTTGAGAAGTCATTGTTGTCGGTTAAACCCGAAAGGTTGATATTGCTTGCCATCGCAGCTTCAGCACCAAACAGATAAATATCCCAAGTGAAGGTTTCTGCTGTGGTTTTATCCCCAGTTTCACGGAAACGGATGATATGTCCGTTCACATTTCCTTTGTTATTTTTTGAGTCTTTATAGTTACGTGGATTGGCAGCATCCGTATTATAACTTGAACCACGAGCACTGTTGTTGGTTAGGGTTACATAGACTTCACCATTATTAGGATTTACCGCAACCCACTCTGGGCGATCCATCTTTGTTGCACCCACAGCATCCCCAGCTAAACGTGCATATGTTAAAACTTCAGCTTGTTCTTTGAACGGATAGGTTTTGTTTGATGCATCCAGACCATTTTTACCGATGGCGAGTTCAATCCATTGACCTGTGCCATCTTCATTGAACTTGGCAACATACAGTTTGCCATTGTTCATATATTTGTCACCAGCATCATAGCCACGATTAATATCTTTAGCATCCCATTTTGCATCTGATACAAATTTGTAGATGTACTCACCTGTTGAGTCATCACCCATATAAAAGGCAAGGTTTTCCCCTTCGATCAAGCGACTGGCGCGACAGTCTTCATGAGCAAAACGACCCAGTGCAGTACGTTTGACTGGATGTTGTCCGCCATTAAATGGGTCGATTTCTACGATCCAGCCAAAGGTGTTTGGTCCATTGCGATAATCTTCTGTCGCATTATTACCACTTGCATCTGCAGTCCAGCGATTATATAAATCCTGATCGGTGTTTTTTGCAATTACGGTATCCCAGCCATAGCGTGAGTCTCGACCAGTTTTTAAGCCATAGCGGTTAAGTGCAACAATTTCGTGTACAGCACGATTTGCATCATCTTCTTTTGCTCGTGCAAAATAACCAATAAAGTTTTCTTCAGTGGTTAAATAAGTTCCCCAAGGCGTATAACCATTACCACAGTTATTGTGTGTTCCACGTGTTTTACTGCCATCAGGAGAAAATTTTGTTTTAAGCAAATCACTATTTTTTACAGGACCTGCAAAATCCATTGGTGTTGAAGCGGTAATACGACGGTTAAAAACAGAAGATTTGTTTATGCTTACAGCTTGAGTTTTAGAATCTTTGTTAATTTCTATGATAGATACGCCATGAGCATTAACTTCACGAAGCACTTCATCTTCTGGGCGACGACCATCGGTTGATGTTGCCCCCTGATCATGTAAAAAGAGCGGAATAATATATTCGTGATTTAGAACCAATAATCCCTGATCTGATTGGGTCGGGTCATAGTTTGCTTTGGCTGGATGCATCCCAAAATAACTCATTCCATCATGACAATCTCCTGAACGGAATTGATAGCTTGCAGCAGCAGGTACTTCAGCTATGCCATCCCAATCGGAATATTTAGGATTAATTGAGTCTCCAAGACTATAAAGTACATTTGCTTCATAACCTTCTGGAACAGTGACGATGTCATTCAGGTTTTTGGCAACTGGTGTAAATTGCAGTTTTTTCGGCAACGTTGGCGGTACAACGGGAGGATTTGGTGGAGACGGTGGTGTTGGCGGTGTAACGCCCATGTCTTTATCATCATTACAACCAGAAAGGCTTGAAGCAAAAGCTAAAGCTGCTGCACCGCTGGCAGTTTTACTAATAAGGCTACGGCGAGAGATATGGCGTTCTAAAATGTCTCGGAAATGAGTGTTATCTGAAAAGTTGTTGTCTAGTTCTTGCTCTTCATTGTATGGCGTAAGGTCAGTCATACTGATTTCTCTTGGCTAAATAAAATTAATAAAACAGAATCACTTAGCAAGTTAACCAATGAATATGTAAGCTTATTTACTT
>NZ_OOGT01000454.1 GCF_900323515.1 Acinetobacter stercoris
GAAATTGGCAGAGCAAGGAATCATGCAGTACAAGCCTGTTGGAACAAGGGACGAAAGCAGTGGAAAAGAGATATTGGTTATCATCAACGTTCACGAATAGAAGCCAAAATGTTTGCATTTAAACGGCTTGGACAAGGGGTGTCTAGCCGATGCTTTAATCGTCAGGTAGTCGACTTGCAAATCAGAGTCGATATTTTGAATAAATTTACTCAACTCGGTACAGCCCAAACAGTCGCTGTTGCATAAATATCGGGAAGATAGACTGACTCATCTTTATTTTTATTTATGCAACAAAGCCTCTGTAAATTGTAACGCTACTATATGCGTACTATTCCCTGAATCAGTTCTTTTTTGTTCATTTTTTTCAGGAGGAGTTTCAATATTATTATCTTTTGAATTTGTATTACCTGTATTCACTTTTTTTACTTCATTATCAAATACACTTCCTATTCTATCTAAAATTGGTTTACCTACCGCTTTTAAAGTTCGCTTAATCTCTGATAAAGTATATTGCATTAAACCATCTTTTATATAATGTTTACCTTCAACTTTTACTTTTCTCGAAGTTAATCTTAATACTTTTTTTCCTAATGGAAGTGACTTATGATCTGCAATAAGATCATAAGCACCTTGAATATTTTTAAAATAAACTTTTATAC
>NZ_OOGT01000042.1 GCF_900323515.1 Acinetobacter stercoris
CTATTTTTCATATTAGATTAGATTAAAACTAAAAGCTAGACTATATCTAAATACTGAAAATAGAGGAATATTCAGGTGAGTATAGGAAAAAAAATCTGTATTTTTATCTTGGCTATTTTTACGATGTGGTTTTTGAATTGCTATGATAATTTTATTGAAAAGCGGTTAGTATTTCCTCATCCTGTGACACAACCAGATACTCTTTATTTATATGATTAAAAATAAAGAAAACGAAGTTTAAGGCTTCGCTTTCTTTTGTTCCAGTTTCTTCACAACTTCTGCAACAGCAACCATTGCAAAACTAGAAGTCACAACAACAGCAGAGCCATATCCTCCACAACGCAGACCAGCACTTGCACATACATCTGCATTTGAAAAAGGGTTATCAATGGAATAAATACATGTGATACCAAACTTCTCTTTCGGCTTTTTGCAAATCCCCTTTGAACGTAACTGAGCGCGAAGTTTTGCTAACATTGGGTCTTGTTCTGTCTTTGATAAATCAGCAACACGGATTTTTAAGGGATCAAGTTTTCCACCCGCTCCACCTGAGACAATCAAGGGGATCTTATTGAAACGGCAATGCAACATCAAGGCTAATTTGGCTTTAACATCGTCAATACAATCCAGAACAACATCTGGTACTTTTACCAAGATATCCTTAACGTTTTCAGGGCTTAGGTATTCATCTATCAGGTTGATTTTGATACGTGGATTGATCAAACGACAACGCTCTGCCATCACCTCTATCTTTTCATAACCCAAAGTTGAGGTCATCGCAGGAAGTTGGCGATTGATATTTGAGGCTGCAATAGAATCCATATCGACCAGAGTAAGCTCACCTATCCCTGTACGTGCTAATGCTTCTACAGCCCAGGAACCTACACCACCAATGCCAATTACCATCACATGACTTTGTTCAAAGTATTGAAAATTGTCTTCTCCATAAATTTTAGCTACACCAGCAAAACGGCGGTCATATTCATCATGTTGGAGATTAGTCATTGCTTATTTCAAATATCAAAAAATCTGGACTATTTTAACAAATTTACCTGTGTAAATTAATCATTATTCGTCACTCCAGCTCTCTGGCAATTTAACCGTATTGTTTTTCTCATTGAGAAGATAAGTTTTAATAAAATTGCCTGTTTTTTGATTTGAATCAGATGCTTTTGAAATATGTGTTTGATATTTATATTTAACTTTCCAATTCATCGGTTTAACATATTCAATCCATGAAGTCAGTGCATATTCGTCATGGCATTGTCCTCCTGCCCTTTTATAATCTTCTTCCGAGAAACATGCCCGAATCATTCGGTTCAATGAAAATGGGATATTAAAAAAAACTTTCTGGTAATCTCCCCTTTCTTTGATTTGAATAAAATCTGCAACCTCTTCAAGCAACCCTCCACCAGAGTAAGTTTCAGACCACTCTTGAATAATTGCAACCGAATAATCATGCTCATTAATAGGAAATAATTTTGGAAAAATATATACTTTTTCTTGATCAAGGCTTTCGGCATCAACAGACCAGCGTGCGACTTGAGTTTGTGGATAATTACTAAAATTCCAGGCGTTTAGTTGCTTAAGATTTTGATCAAATTGATACAATTTTAGTTTAGAAATCAAATAATAATTGTTTTGCTCTTGGCTTTTATACCAATTCCAATCCCGCTTGTTCAAGCATTCTTCTGGTAGCTTCTGACACAGCTGTGCAATTTGCCCATCTGCTAATTTTTGCTTTTTAAAACTTATTTCGACTGGTTGAGCAAAAGTCCCTATAGGGAAAAAAATCATAATCAACATTAAAGTTCTATGCATAATCTTGCCTTAATCATTTTTATTACTTTTCTTTAAAATCTATTTAAACATAAAAAAGCCCCACATACAGTAGGGCTTTTAGGATAACTTTTAAATATTAAGCAGCAATCAGATTACGCAATACATAATGTAAAATACCACCAGCTTTGAAATATTCCACTTCATTTAGAGTATCAATACGGCAAAGTACCTTGAAGCTTTCAGTTGAACCATCTGCCCGTTTCACTTCAATATCCAATGTTGCATGTGGTTCAATATCATCAGATAGCCCATGAATAGAAAGCTGTTCTTGCCCTGTCAATCTAAGGGTTTGACGTGTCTGCCCATCCACAAATTGCAAAGGTAATACTCCCATTCCAACCAGATTGGAACGGTGAATACGCTCAAAGCTCTCTGCTATAACCGCTTTAACACCTAATAAATTAGTTCCTTTTGCCGCCCAGTCACGAGATGAACCTGTTCCATACTCTTTACCAGCAACCACGACCAGCGGAGTAGCATCTTGCTGATATTTCATCGCAGCATCATAAATTGCCATTTTTTCACCACTTGGAACATAAATGGTATTGCCACCTTCTTCACCACCCAGCATTTCGTTCTTAATACGGATGTTGGCGAAAGTACCACGCATCATCACTTCGTGATTGCCGCGACGTGAACCATAAGAGTTGAAGTCTTTCTGATCCACACCCTGTTCTTGTAAGTAACGCCCTGCTGGGCTATCTTTTTTAATATTCCCCGCAGGTGAAATATGATCGGTGGTTACAGAGTCTCCCAAGACTGCAAGGATTCGAGCATTTTCAATGTCTTGAATTGGCTTTGCTGGTTTATCAATCCCTTCAAAAAATGGTGGGTGACGGATATATGTCGACTTTTCATCCCATTCATAGGTTTTACTCTGAGGAATTTGAATCGCCTGCCAGCTTTCATCACCATCAAATACAGCAGCATATTCTTTGTGGAACATATCTGTATTCACTTTCTGCAAGACTTCATCAATTTCAGCTTGTGTCGGCCAAATATCTTTTAGATAAATATCCTGACCATTTTGATCTACCCCTAAAGGTTCTTTGGTGATGTCATTTCGAATTGAACCAACCAGACCAAATGCAATAACTAAAGGAGGAGAAGCAAGCCAGTTGGTTTTGACAAGCGGATGAACACGGCCTTCAAAGTTACGGTTCCCCGAAAGTACTGATGCAACATTCAAATCATAGCACTGAATAGCATCTTCAATCGGTTTTGGAAGTGGACCTGAATTACCAATACAAGTTGTACAACCATAGCCTACAAGGTTATAACCCAATTGATCTAAATATGGCATTAAGCCCGATGCATTCAGATAATCAGTGACCACTTTGGAACCTGGTGCAAGTGAACTTTTCACCCAAGGCTTACGCTGTAGACCTTTTTCAACCGCCTTTTTCGCCAACAAACCTGCTGCCAGCATTACACTTGGGTTCGAAGTATTAGTACAGGAAGTAATGGCGGAAATAACGACATCACCATGTACCAAAGGATAACGCTTGCCATCAATCACACAATGCGGATCGTCATTTTGTAATGCAGACTGCTTCGCATCTATAGCAGCACCAGCCCCCCCCTCACTGATCAATCGTTCCTGCTCAACTTTTGCTGGTTTCAAATCCAGCTCCATCAATGAGCGGAATGTACTTGGAATATCCTGCAACACAACACGATCCTGAGGACGTTTTGGTCCAGCAACACTTGCCTCAACTGTTCCCATATCTAAAGATAATGTATCGGTAAATACAGGTTCATCACCTGCATTACGCCACAAACCTTGTTCTTTGCAATAGGCTTCGACCAAAGCAATACGGTCATCGTTACGACCTGTTAGACGTAAATAACCAAGCGTTACATCGTCTATTGGAAAGAAACCACAAGTTGCACCATACTCAGGTGCCATATTGGCAATTGTGGCACGATCGGCCAATGGCAAATCAGCCAGACCATCACCATAGAATTCAACAAATTTACCAACCACGCCTTTTTTGCGTAACATTTGGGTAATGGTTAAAACCAGATCAGTCGCGGTAATTCCTTCTCGCAATTTTCCAGTCAGTTTAAATCCAATCACCTCTGGAATAAGCATGGAAATAGGTTGTCCTAACATGGCAGCTTCGGCTTCGATACCGCCAACGCCCCATCCCAGTACCCCTAAACCGTTAATCATCGTGGTATGTGAGTCTGTCCCCACTAAAGTATCGGGAAATGCAAATTTTTGCCCATCACTTTCACCCAGCCATACAGCTTGAGCAAGATACTCCAGATTCACTTGATGACAAATTCCTGTTCCCGGTGGTACTACACTAAAACTATTAAATGCAGATTGTCCCCAACGAAGGAACTGATAACGCTCTCCATTACGTTGCATCTCAATATCGACATTTTCTTCAAAAGCTTTATCTGTTCCAAAAAAATCCACCATTACCGAGTGATCAATCACCAGATCTACTTTAGAAAGTGGATTAATTTGTTCTGGATCACTCCCAGCTTGTTTGACTGCAGCACGCATTGCCGCCAAGTCAACAACAGCAGGTACACCAGTAAAATCCTGCATCAGTACACGTGCAGGACGATACTGGATTTCATGATCAGATTTTTTGGTTTTCTGCCATGCAACGAGCGCTTCAATATCTTCTTTTTTTACCGTTTTTTCATCTTCAAATCTAAGTAAATTTTCAAGTAATACTTTTAAAGATTTAGGGAGTTTGGAGAGATCACCGAGCCTGTCCTGAGCTGTCTTTAAACTAAAAATCTGGTAGTCATCCTGACCTACTTTTAGAGATTTCAATGCATTAAAACTATTGATATTACTGTACTTTGCCATAGGTTTATCCTCCGGCTTGGCATTGGGTTATTATTGGGCTGTTTTGAAGTACTTATTCTAATGTATGCCAATTTTAGGCTTGGATTGTTATTGATTGGTTAATATTTCAAATATTAAATTTAACTTGATAAGTGTAGTGCCTGAAGTGAGTTTTTCCACAATTGTAAAGCCAGTTTTTCTTTAGACAGCTGTAAGCTTTCAGCTAAACCATCAAGTACATAAGGTAAATTCGCAGGTGTATTTCGAGTGCGGTGTTCATGTGAACTTTGACAACAAAGCGGTGTCATATCTGGACAGTCCGTTTCCAGAACTAAATGTTCACTTCCCAATGCCTGCACCACCTGATGCAATTTTTTAGCATTTGGATTTGTGATTTGACCCGTAACACCTATTTTAAAGCCAAGCTTTACAAAAGCTTTAGCCTCTTCTATTCCCCCGCTAAAGGCATGTGCGATTCCGCCATATTGATATTTATGCTGTTTTAATACCGTAAGGACATCTGCATGTGATTTTCGGATATGCAATAAAATTGGCTTATCAAACTGCTGTGCCAATTCAATTTGAGCAGCAAAAAACTCCTTTTGTTTTTTAAATATTTCTGGCTGTTTATGCTCTTTCAAGAAAGTATCTAAACCAATTTCTCCTACCGCGACACAATCTTCCCTACTTAAAATACTCTCTAAATCTTGTAAATATTCTTTTTTATGCTGCTCGATATAAAAAGGATGTAAACCTGGAGCGAGATAACTTTTCGGTGCCTGATCAAGTTGATTAATAAAATGTTGAGTCCGAATCAGATCCTGAAATCTGGAATGCAAAAAACCAATTAAGACCAGACATTCTACTCCAACTGCTTTTGCCTGATGTGCAAGCAGTTCCCGGTCATGATCAAACTCGGGAACATCAAAATGAGTATGTGTATCAAACAGTCGATAGTTATTCATCAGGATTTTGGCTTATCTATAGACGCAACGGCTTTTGCTTCATCAGCCTTTACTTCTGGCAAATATTCTTTCTTTAAAATCGTTTGTAATTGTTCATATGGAATGACCAGTCTTGGTAGACCAACAACATAAGGTCCGATTTCATATTCAGCATACTGCAATATCAGCCCTTGCTGACCTAAATAGAAATTATTAGATAATTTAAACTTCCACGCCTGCTCATACTGCTCAACATTATCTGCAAGTTTAGAATCTGTGACCCATATCTTGAATGCTTCATGCGCTCTATTTTCAAGCGCAGCCTGTTGATTCGGTGCAACAATATCTTTTAGCTCAACCTGTTTCTCTTTTTTCAAATCAAAGTTGAAGTACTGCTGAGAAGTTGAACCATGTGCTCCTCCTAAATAACTACTGCTATTTAGAACAACCGTCACCAACGGCCCTTGGGAATTCAAAATTTTCGGACTGATACTTAGTGAAATCTTATGATTTGCACCCAGTGTTTTTAACTCTTTATCCAGATTCAGGAAATTGTCCAGATAGGGTTGAACCTGGGTTGCCAACTGTTGTGCCGCAGTTGCAGGCGCATTTTCAGCTACAGCAGAACTTGCTGTAAGCTGTTTCTCAACAGCACTTTTATTTGAATCTGCTTTTTTAGCTTCTTCTTTTTTCAATTGCTCTGAAATACTTAAAATCTGATCCAGATCTTTCAAAATAGCTTTATCAATCACATCATTTACAAAGTTATAATTGGTTTGCAAACGCTCTACTGAAAACTCAGAACAATTTTTCCCATCGCATTCCGGCATCTTTAAAGTTAATTCTTCAAGATTTCCTTTTAATTCTAAAACTGTCACCAGTGGTTCTGAAGCACTTGCTTCCGAGGTTGTTTGTTCTTTTTTATGACTGTCTTTGGGCTGGCAAGCGCTCAAAGTCATAGCAGCGACTAAAACTGAAAATGCGAGTGTTGTTTTGCTATTTAACATCATGCAAACCTAAGTCAAAATTTAACGATATTCTTCACTATTGAAAGCTTATTCTTCTAATCTTAAATGAACAATCTTGTTTTGTATCATTTTGTCGTTAAAACATTTTTTGGAAAATTTCTGGCTTTAAAACACGCAGTGTTTCAGCTTTGCTCAAATAAATATCCAATTGGGTTCCATCTTTTACAATATCATTGGGTCTAAAATGCAAACCCACACCCTCGGTATCAAAAAACCACTCTGCTTGTCCCCAAAACAGTTTTTTAGGTGCATTTTTTCTAGATTCAGCACTTTGCTCTTTAAGCCATTTTTTATAGTTTTCCTGAATAATTTCATTCATTTGAGTTTGTTTATCTGTTTGAATCACGTCCAATATACCTAAACCTTTCTTTAACCTTCGATCTGCAACAAAAAAATATTGCCGATCTTTTACAGTAACATCTTCTTGCTTGGAGTTAACTGAAATCTGGAGAAGTACAAACTGATTTCGTGCTGAAACCACTTTTGTCGTCAAAGCCAGCTCATAAGGCTTATTTTTATTAAACAACTTTTGCCATTCATCTGACTTTTTAACATAGGCATTAATCGCTTCTTGCAAGCTTAAATTTTGTTTTAAATTAATCTGGTTTTGAATAACATTTGCCTGATTTTTACTTACCCAGTCATTTATCCATTGATCTTGTGTATTGATCGTTTGGATATCAATGTCTATGCAGTTTTTCTTTTCACAAAAAGGCAACGCGTATTGGGCTTTATTTTCCTGAATATTCAGATAAGGAAGCACTTCTGCCGATTGTTGAGTTTTAGCCTGAGTCGTTTGATCAACTGGTGATTGTGTTTTTTGATCACATGCGCTTAAAGCCCAAATGCCACACATAATGATACCCATTTTGATTTTATTATTTCGCATGACAATACCTTTATCTCAAACAAACGTTATTCTGTTATAAAAATGGCTTCTCGAGGAAGCCACTTTACATCTTATTTATAGAGCCTGGTCAAATCAATGTTCACGTGTATTACGGAACTCGATGTCAGGCCAACGTTCCTGCATCAGCTGTAAGTTCACACGACTCGGTGCGAGATAAGTTAAATGCCCACCCCCATCAACAGACAACTGATCATGAGCTTTTTTCTTAAAGTCATTTAAGGTTTTTTCATCATCACAATAAATCCAGCGTACCGTGTTAATACTCACAGGTTCATAAATACAGTCGACTTTGTATTCTTCTTTCAAACGGTATGCAACCACGTCAAACTGAAGTACCCCTACAGCTCCGACAATCAGATCATTACTGATCTGTGGCATAAATACCTGAGTTGCACCCTCTTCTGACAGCTCTTTCAAGCCTTTCTGTAATTGTTTGGATTTTAAAGGATCTTTCAAACGAACACGACGGAACATTTCAGGGGCAAAGTGTGGAATACCTGTAAAATGAAGATTTTCTCCAGAAGTGAAGGTATCACCGATCTGAATCGTACCGTGGTTATGTAAACCAATGATATCCCCTGGCCACGCTTCTTCTAAATGTTCACGTTCACCTGCAAGGAAAGTTAATGCATCGCTGATACGTACATCTTTACCAATACGCACATGATTCATCTTCAAACCTTTTTCATATTTACCTGAGCAAATACGCATAAAGGCAACACGGTCACGGTGCTTAGGATCCATATTTGCCTGAATCTTGAAAACAAAGCCAGTGAACCCTTCTTCAGTCGACTCTACCATACGTTCCTGAGCTGGATGTGCCTTTGGTTCAGGCGCCCACTCAATAAAAGTATTTAGGACATGATCAACTGCAAAATTACCGAGAGCCGTACCAAAAAGAACAGGTGTTTGTTTTCCTTGCAAAAACAATTCACGGTCTAATGGTTCATTCGCCATTTGTACAAGTTCTAATGACTCTTCAAAAGAAGCAAAAGCCAAGTCACCTACTTTTTCACGAATATCCGGATAATCATAGCCATCACGAACTTCAATATCAGTAATAGTTGATCCGAAACCTGCTTTATAAATATAAAGTTTGTCTTCTAAAATATTATATACACCTGCGAAATCACGTCCCATCCCTAGAGGCCATGTGATAGGTACACAGCGAATATTCAAGACATTTTCAATTTCATCAAGGAGTTCTAATGGTTCGCGAATTTCACGGTCAAGCTTGTTCACAAATGAAATGATCGGAGTATCGCGCATACGACACACTTCCATAAGCTTGATGGTTCGCTCTTCGACACCTTTCGCACCATCAATAACCATTAAAGCTGAGTCAACTGCTGTCAAGGTACGATAAGTATCTTCTGAGAAGTCTTCATGTCCAGGTGTGTCGAGTAAGTTTATTACATGATTTTTATAAGGAAATTGCATCACAGATGTTGTAATCGAAATTCCACGCTCTTTTTCCATTTCCATCCAGTCGGATGTTGCTGCACGATCAGACTTGCGGCTTTTTACCATACCTGCAACCTGAATCGCCTTACCCCACAACAACAGTTTTTCTGTCATCGTCGTTTTACCAGCATCGGGGTGGGAAATAATCGCAAAAGTTCTACGCTGAGCTACTTCTGCCGCTAATTCATCTTTAAAACTCATAAAAGACACCATACTGCCTGATTTGCAGTAACAAGATCGAAAATACGATCAAAACTAAAAATTGGCGCTATTGTATCAGATCAATCAATAATATAAATGTGAAATCATTGCACTCAATTTTGTCGCATTTTCAAGATAAATTTACCTCAAAAAATACAACCTTATCATTAAATGAACGTAATTTTTCCGTACAAAAAAGTACAGTCTATGCACTGGATACAATAGCCGTTTTTACTGGGAAACAGATTTTGGTGACTTTAAATTGGACGACTTTTGATTATGCTCAACATAAGAAAGCTCTTGTGACATTTTTAGCTTAAATGGATTGCATTATTGTATAGGTTTTTAACCTAAACGCCATTATTTTTCGTTAAATCCACTATACAGAAATGTCAAATGTTACATAGATATTACTAATCATTATTAATATTGAACAATTGGAATAAATCAATGCTTCTCATTTGAAACCTGATGCTTATAGTTTTCCTCCAAACGCTCTACAGGTACTGGCATGGAAAACAAATAGCCCTGAAACTGCTGGCAGCCCAAACGTTTTAAAATTTCAGCTTGTTTGGGTGTTTCGACACCCTCGGCAGTGATCGTTAATCCTAATCTATTCGCCAAACGGATAATACTCTCTAAAATAATTTCTTCTTTCGAACCCACTGATAGACCACAAATAAATTCTTTATCAATCTTGAGTTCATCAACAGGTAAATCTTTTAAATATAAAAAACTCGAATGCCCTGTACCAAAGTCATCGATCGCGAGCCCCACGCCTATTTCACGTAATTTTTCAAAAGTTCTAATACTGGTTCCAATATGATGCATTGCTGTAGATTCCGTGATCTCTATTTTAAGCTGCCCTGCTTTGATATCGTATTGCACGATTAACTCTTGTAATGTATCGATCAAGTTTTTATGTTCAAACTGAACAACTGACAAATTAACTGAAACTGGAGCAAAATTTAATCCATTCTTGTTCCATATCTGAATTTGTTTACAAGCTTCTTCTAAAGCCCAATACCCCATTCGGATAATCAAGCCTGTCTGTTCCGCCCCCTCAATAAACATGCATGGAGCAAGTAACCCCAATGTAGGATGTTTCCATCGGATTAAGGCTTCAACACCACAAACGGCATACTCAACATTAAATTTAGGTTGGTAAAATAAAATAAACTGCTGTTCTTCAACAGCCTTATATAAATCATTAACCAATTTTAATTTGTTTTTTGAAGCAAACTGCTGATCTGTAGAATAGTTAAAAACAGAATAAGTATTACGTCCCTGTTCTTTAGAAATTTGCATTGCGGTATCAGCATTGATAAGTAAATCCTGTAAATTTTTACCATGCTCAGGATAAAATACAACTCCCATACTGACAGTAATATTGATCTCTTTATCGTTAATTTTAAAACTATGATTAATCTTGTTTAAAATCTGTGTTGCAACATATTCCATTTCATCATGTGTTGTATTTTCAACAATTAATAAAAACTCATCTCCACCTAAACGAATTAGTTTTTGCCGTTCATTTAAAATCCTGTAAATGCGACTTGAAAACTTCAACAACAATTCATCACCAACATGATGCCCAAAAGCATCATTTATTGATTTTAAACGATCAATATCCAGATAAATCAGTCCAGTCAATTGCTCTTTTAATAGTGATGAAGAAAACAGGTAATCTGTATAATCTATTAAAAATAAACGGTTAGGTAGCTTGGTTAAGTTATCCTGCATGGCTAGACTTTGTAATTCCTTATTTGCCATCATTAATTGTTTGTTTCTTTCTTCCAATCTAATTTCGAGAACTGCAACAAAAAATATCCCCATTAAAACCAAACTTATCACAAATATAATAGTGAATATTAATAATCCCTGCCCTCCTTGATATGAAAATATTTGATCAGCGGGTTCATTGAGTTTATAGAAATGCGTTCCAGCCATTGCAGCATAATGCATTCCAATAATACTCAATGCCAACATCACGGAAATAGAGAATTTATATAATAAATAATATTTAAACTGACCTCTAAGCTTAAATGCGAGCCAGAAAGCTAGACCAGAACCACACACAGCGATTAATACGGAAAAAACAAAAATGAGTGGGTCATAATAAATATAATAGCCAGGCATTCTCAGGCCTGCCATTCCCACATAATGCATGCCAGATATGGCAATACCCATTACAATTGCGCCTAAAATTAATCTGGCATAAGGTAAATTGGAACGGCTTGTTAGCCACATTGCAAAAATACAGGCGACCGCCGCTATAATATAAGAGTATATGGTTAATGCTTTATCAAAATAATAATATTCTGGAAATTTACAAGCTAACACTCCCACAAAGTGCATAGCCCAGATCGCAAAACCAAAAATCAAGCCTGTAAAAAATAAAATTATTTTTCCAGATATTAGATTAATTTGTTTTAAAATTAATTGATGTAAAGAGATCGCACAAAAACATATCACTATCGCCAGTAATGCCGACCCTAAAACAAGGCTCCAATCGTAACTCATATGGATCATAAAGCATATCCAATATCTTCAAAGTAAAGCCCCGAAATAAACAAATAATTGCAAAAAAGATCGTTTTATTTCATAAAAAAGTAAAATATTAAACTTATTTTAAAATAACATTATCTATTTTAAGGTCAAGTTTTTTCATTATAAATAAATAAAAAAAAGCATATCGAAATATGCTTTTTAACCATAACTTAAAATATTATTTAGCAATTTTTGAGTAATCCATTAAAACATTTGCTGCTTCATTTACAAATGCCTCTTCCTCAGGTAATGGAGGTCTTTGGTTTGCTTTCATTTTTGCTCGCGCTTCTGCCAAACCATCCAGAGAGGCCTGATAACTTTCCCAGTTTGCATATGGTTTCTGATTGGTCGCTTTACGGCGCTGATTTTCAGCATCTAAAGTTCGCTGCTCCAGAGCGTTTAATTCTGCCTTACGTTTATCGATATCCAGAACAATTTTCTTTTCATCTTTGGTCTTCTGTGTAATCGCTTTACGCTCTTCAAGGTATTTAAATTGTGGATCTAATTTAACTCTTGCCGCTGATAACTGATCAAGTTGCTCGACATAAGGTTGCACAATACCTTCTCGTTTGAATGGCGCAGTAGGGATGGTATCCCATTTTAAAGCATTCTTGGCTTTACGTTCTCCAAATTCTTCATCATAGATGTCAACCAGCTTGATATCTGGAATAACCCCTTTATTCTGGGTACTACCACCCGTGATACGGTAGAACTTACGCTGCGTCAGTGTTGCCTGACCATAAGCCAGACTGTCGAGTTGAACTTGTGCCGTACCTTTACCTGTTGTGGTACTGCCAATCACGATTCCACGACCATAATCCTGAATTGCCGCTGAGTAAATCTCACTTGCCGAAGCAGAAGCCAGATTTACCAGTACCGCCATTGGACCTGCATAAAGCTGTGCACCATTGTCAGTGTCTTCGAAAACATTGACATTACCATTGCCATCACGAATCTGCACCACCGGGCCAGACTTGATCACCTGTCCGATCATTTTGGCAACTTCTTCTAATGAACCACCAGGGTTATTACGCAAGTCAACAATAATCCCTTCAACATTTTTTGCTGACAGTTCTTTCAGTGCCTTGCCAGTATCTTCTGCAACAGAACGGTACTCTGTTCCTGCACGACGCGCGCGATAGTTTAAATAGAATGACGGTATTTCTAGCACCCCGAATAGATGCTTTTTACCATCACGTGTAACTTCAACTGTACGTGTACGGACACCCGCATCTTCTTCCTGAATCACATCACGAGTCAAGGTCACGGTACGCGCCTGACTCATCGAAGCGCCAGATCCTAAAAGTTTAATAGTAACTTTGGTACCACGCTTCCCACGAATAAGCCCTACGATCTCCTGACTTGACCAGCCGATCACATCCACCATTTTCTCGCCATCTTGTGCAACAGCAACAATACGATCACCCGATTTAACCTGGCCAGACTTGCTTGCTGGCCCACCTTCTACAATCGTTTCAATTTTGGTGTAATCCTCATTACCACGTTCTGGGCGAATGGACACGCCGATTCCTTCCAGTTGTAATGTCGTTTGACGATTCAACTCCATTGCATCTAAAGGTGGGAAATAATTACTATGCGGATCATAAGTGAGTGTCATCGAATTTAAAATTTTCTCTAAAACATCATCACTTTTCACACGACCTATACGCTCTAGTTGACGCGTATAACGTTTAGTCAGTGTTTGAACTGGTGTTAAATCTTCAGAACTTGCCAGATCCTGCCCATCTGCCAATGATGGATCAGCTTTTAGTGCTTTTTGCTTTGCCTGTTCTTCTTCTTTTGTAATCGTCAAATTGATGAGTTGTGATACCAGCATCTTACGCCAATAATTTTCCTGTTCAGGTTTATTAGCAAAAAAAGCTGCTTTTTCACGATCAGTATCAACGTATTCATTTGGTTGATGAAGATTTTGAGGCTTTTCCAATTCAGCCAGCATAAACTCATAAAACTGTTTTAAACGGTCACGGTATTGCGCATGGATTGCATATGGACCGCTCAAATCACCCGCTTTCAATGCCGCCCCTAAAGTTGCAGCATATTGTTTTTTATAGGTTTCTATTTCAGGTGCTAAAAATAAAGTATGCTCAGGATCTAAACTATCAAAGTACATATCCAGAATACGTGCTGATGTATTTGCATCCAGACGCATATTCAAATAATGTGTGCGGTCTATCAATGTTGATAATTGACGCGTCACTAGCGCCTGTTCTTGAGTCGGTCGAATTGATTGGGATACAGCAGTTGAGTTTGTTGCAGCAATAGCCTGACTAATGGTATGCGTAAAAAATAAACCACCAGTCGCAATAGCAACGGCGCAAGCGATTGTTTGGAGTTTCATAAATTCTTAATACTTCCTAGGTTTTCCCAATATCTATGCTGTTTTTCAATCTGAATTCAACAGATTCATAATCTTAAACAACTTTTTGTGTTTATGTCGTGTAGTTTTATCATAATCTGTACTAACAAAATGTAGCAAATCATTGCTAAATTCGAGTATTGTTTGACTTTTAAAATTACAAACGATGGTTCCTCTATGATTGGCGCATTGATGCTCGACATCGCTGGCACAGAACTTAACGATGAAGATATTCAACTATTACAATCTCCGCAAGTCGGAGGCATGATTTTATTTGCCCGAAATATAGAATCTCCAGCTCAAGTACGTGCATTGACTGATCATATGCGTCAAATCCGTCCAGATATTTTAATCGCTGTGGATCAAGAGGGTGGTCGTGTACAACGTTTAAAACAAGGCTTTACCTTGCTCCCGGCGATGGGAAATTTTGGAGAGCTATATTTAACCTCTCCTGAACGAGCAATAGATCTGGCTGAGAAATGTGGCTGGCTCATGGCAACAGAAGTTCTTGCCGTCGGAATTGATTTTAGCTTTGCACCTGTACTGGATATCAACGATATCAGTGATGTGATTGGTGATCGCGCGTTTTCAAAAAATCTGGATGATTTAGTTGTCTTAGCAGCATCATTCATAAAAGGTATGAAACGTGCTGGTATGGCGACGACAGGAAAGCATTTCCCTGGTCATGGCTCTGTAAAAGCAGACTCACATGTTGCCGCTGCAATCGATAGTCGTAGTTATGATGAAATTTATCAAAAAGACATGCAAAGCTTTATCCAGCTGAAAGACCAATTAGATGCCCTCATGCCAGCCCATGTTATTTATGAAAATGTTGATCCCAACCCTGCCGGTTTTTCAAAATACTGGTTACAAAACATTCTTCGTCAGAAATTAGGCTTTGATGGCGTTCTTTTCTCTGATGATTTAAGCATGCAAGCTGCTTGCGTTGCTGGTGGTGCAGATGCGCGTATTCAGGCTGCACTTGATGCCGGCTGTGATATGGGACTGGTTTGTAATAACCGTGAATCAGCATGCACTGCCCTTCAAGGTATTCTAGATTATCCTTTACCAAATCAGGAACGTTTGGAACGTATGCGTGGCAACATTCCTGATATTCAAATTGGAACAGAGCTGGATTTAGGTGATGAATGGAAAACTGTCAAAAAGGTCATTGAAGATTTTAAAAATTCAATTTAAAAGATAAGGAACACTACAGTGTTCCTTTTTAATTTTAGGTAAAATAAAGAAAATATAAAAACACGTCGGTTAAGGACAACATGAAAAAACAGCGATCGAAGTACCGTCATATATCATTCACAGCTCATTATACAGGCTATATCTGGTATAAAATGGGCATTTCCCACCCTGTTTTTGCGACAAAAAAAGGCAAGTCTTTAGCAACACTTGTAGATCCAGTTGAACGTCTGGCTGAAAAATATGTGGGTGGCAGTATGCGTACCACCTTAAAAGAACGCCATACCATGCTGGATGATCATCTGAAAAAATTAATAGAACAATATCCAAACTTACAAGTCTTAGAAATTGCAGCAGGACTTTCACCACGCGGTTGGTGGTTTAGAACACATTTCCCGGAAATAGCTTATCGGGAACTGGATTTACCTGACATGGCTGCTACAAAGCAGGAGGCTCTCAACAAGATTGCTCCTAATAGCCCTGAAGTGATGTCTGTTGATTTGTTTACGGAGGAATTCCAGCAGATATTTAAAGAGTTTGATGAAAATCGACCATTAGTCGTGATCAGTGAAGGATTGATTAATTATTTCAGTAAAGACCTTTTACAAAAGCTAATTCAATCCATTGCAACTTATGGCAAGGGATTTAAATCATTACATTATCTCACGGATATTTATCCCGAGCCTGTAAAAAACAAACTCGCCAAAGTGATCTGGAGCAGTAGTAAGTTACTGAAAATCATGTCTAGAAGTGCTTTTAGTTTTCACTTTACTCACCCGTCAGAAATACAAGCTTTCTTTAATCAGGCCGGGTTTAGCCAAGTCAATGTTATTCAGCCCTCCAACTATTTCAAGCATGAACAGGCATTACCAAAGCCTGAAGAACACTTAGGTGACTTGGTCTGGATGGTAGATGCTATACTCAAATAAATAGATGAATCAGCTCCCCCTCTTTTAAAGAGGGGTTAGGCAGATTTTTTAAAAGATGCAGATAAAATTTTATTAACCGACGAGTAGCATGACTCAGCCCTTTTTATTCTAAAAAGTTGATAATCCAGACCACTCCATAAAACGATATACCCCATATTTCAGTTTGGATTCATCTGCATACTTGCTGTATTCGACACTGATATGACGCCCATCCAGATTAGACCAGGACGTATTAAAATATTTTTCAACGTCAATAAATACTTGCTGTTGAGGCTGCCCTAATACACGTAGGTCGGTTTCCAGATTGTAATTTTTAAGATTTCGTGCTGTAAAATTTGCTGAACCTAAAATCATTTCAGATCGCGTTGCATTACTCTTAATGATGATCTTGCTATGGCATTGCTCGCCATGTGTATCACACCAACGAATATCCACACCAGCATCATGTAATTCTGACGCGACTTGTCGATTTGGGATGCCATTTTTCTGACGTCCAAAAGCGTCTTTATTTGGATCAAGTAAAACTCGAAGTTTTACTCCGCGTTTTTTGGCTTCGATTAAGCTTTTGATAATTTGACGCTCGGACAAATAAAACATTGCCATATCCAGCTGTTCACCAGATTTTGCAGAATCAATCAGGTTTAGCACTGCCTTATAAATAGCCCCTTCAGTCAAAACTTGTACTTGTGGATCTGTAGTACGCCCATCTACCTGCCCCACTACGACAAAAGGTGCATCACCTCCTGACATCTGGGCAACGGGTTGTTCTGTATTTAAAATATCAACTGCTGTATGACCTGTTACTATCAAACCGATATTAGAATGCCGAGAGCTGCCATCATGCGGGTTCGCCGACGTTACCAAAGCTTTCCAGCCATTGTCAGTATCCACAACCAAAGTTTTTCTGTGATTGGCTTTAAAATTAAACAAATCCATGTAGCTACGTAAGGTTACTTTTCCATTTCCCACTGGATTTTTCAACCAGCCTTTTTCCGGGTTATTACTCATACCTTGGCAGCATAAATACCAAAAACCAGACCATACAGGATTAGATGCACGTAGCTTACTCAAATCCGTAGGAATCACCTCAATACCAGCCTTACGTAACTGATAAAAAATTTCAGGACTTACTCCACCATATACCGTATTAATCGGATCAGTAATCACTGTCACCGTTATATTCGGATTGTATAAACGTTTTTCCACCAAAGCTGTCGTCAACTGTTGAGCCAATGCCCGATGTTGAACTTTTGAATCCCCAACTTCACCATTAAATAAAAACATATCCAGAACGATGGTATTTTTTGCTTCTTTGATCATATCTAGCATCGCATCAAAAATATGTTGATCTAGCTGTTGTTGACCATTGGCATCAAGATAAGTTTCATCTGCAAGAAATTTTACCTCAGCATGACGAAGCGGTCCTGTATGATCTAGCCCCTGCGGTAGAGGTTTATAAACCTGGTAAATCGCTGAGGCAACATAGCCCAAAAATAAAGCGCCAAAAACCAGTCCAATGTACTGACCTGTTGACCAGTTCAATTTCTCGTGAAGTCGATGGAAAATTCGCATAAAAAAAAACCTAACCTAATGTAGTTAGGCTAGGTTTTATCAACAGGTTTTTCAAGAGGATTTTAGTTTCCAAACATACAATTATCTGAAAAAATCATTGTAATATTAGAATCCAACTTCTAAACCAATGCTGAAATTACGTCCAATTTGTGGAATATTCGATAGGAATGATGTGTGGTTATACACTTTATCATCAAGTAAGTTATTTGCATTAAAGAACACTTTATATGCTACATCATCAGCATATTGTCCCGAATAAGCCAAACCAAGATTTAGCATATTATAACCTTGAGTCTCTCTCTCATAAGATGCAAATTTGTCTTGTTTAAAGACATGATAGTATTCAGCAGAACCCGTCCAGGCATCGCCTAATTTCGCATTCACTTTGGTTCCTAAACGGCCTGCAGGTACACGTGGCGCATTTTCATCATCAATTTTGCCACGGACATAGTCACCAAAAACACCGACTTTATAGTTTGGCGTAATCTGATAAGCTGCTTGTGCTTCAGCACCATAAAAACGGGCATCGTCTTGAGAATATTGAATTAAACGGAAATCTTTATACTGATCTAATGTTCTGGCATAGATAAAATTATCATACCAGTTGTGATACAGGTTTATACCATAGCTAAATTTTTCAGCATCATAATGCAAACCAAGTTCAACATTATTTGATTTTTCCTTACTCAGATTTTCATTCCCCAATTCATAAGTATTGGTTGCAAAGTGTTTACCGTCCGAATACAACTCCTGTGCCAATGGCAAACGTTCTTGATGTGAAGCTGCGAATGAAAGTTTATAATCTGGAGTAAATGACCAAGTTGCACCAGCAGAATAGGAAAATGCATTCTCATCAAAATCTTTCTGATCTGAAGAGATATCTACTTTTTGATGATCAAAACGTGCACCTAACTGGAACAATACATCATTCCACTGCTTATGTTCAGCGGCAAAAGCACTCCACTTTTGAGTTTTATTCGGAGCAAGTGTTGCCTCTTCTCCCGAAATATTCAGCTTTTGTTGACTCGCTTCAACACCAATCACGCCTTCCCAAGTTGCAACTGGATTATGCACCAACTCTACCCGACCATCATAAGCTTTGCTTTTGAAGGTCGTCATTGCCTCGCCTTCTTCTATTTCATCATGTTTATAATCGGTATAACTGGCGGAAACACGTAATTTTTTAAATCCGGCAAATGGATCATTCAATTCAGACCGAAAATCATAACGCTCTGTTTTCAAGTCTATCCATGGTCCTGAATGATGGTGGTCTTCTTCCTCATCATGATGATGGTGATGCCCATGTCCATCGTCGACTGGTGGTGTTTCTGAAGCATGATCATCATGCGGTTCACAATGCAGTTTCAAACCATCTAAGTGACATGATTCATATTCATGACTATGCCCCGGGAGACCATATTTATCTTGTCTATTGCTATAGGAAACTCCTGCAAAACCTCTGTCTCCAATCCATGACAAACCAACATTAACATTGTCAGATTTGGAGAAAGTATCAGCTACACGGCGCTGCTTACTCCATTGACCATCATGTTCATCAAGAACATTATAATTTGGCACGATATAATTATTTGCATCACGCGTCAGGCCTTCTACACGTAAAGCAATTTGCTCATTTAAACCAACTGTTACTCCACCATGCGCCAATGTCTCATCATTTCCAGTGTTATAGCGGACTCCAACTTTACCTTCATAACCTTTTTCAGGCATTTTGGTTGGAATTTTACTATCAACCACATTGATCAGCCCCCCCACAGAACCTGCTCCATAAAGCAAGGTTTCTGGACCGCGAATGACTTCAACTCTTTCAGCAAGCTGAGGATCAACTGTAACAGCATGATCTGGAGATAATGTTGATACATCCATGGTATCAGCACCATTTTGTAGAACTTTTGCCCGAGCACCATCCTGACCACGTATAACAGGTCGACTTGCACCTGAACCGAAAGTATCCGAATAAATTCCTAACTGGTCTTTAAGTGCTTCGCCAATCGTTGTTCCCCCTTGCAATAAATCCTGACGAGACAAAGAGTTTTCTACATCCTGAACAGCATTATCGCCTTGTGCTGTAACTTTGATTGTAGAGAGTTTTTTTACACTTTCATCGAGGTTATCAGCAAATGCAAAAACTGGTAGAAATGACAAAATGGATAAACTTAGAATACTTTTTGAGATATACATGAGTTGAACCGCAGCAAATTTTATAGACGTTATATTATAACATTACAGATTTATCAACTAAAAAAAAAAAATAAAACTTACATCTAGTTAACTTTTACACTGAAAACAACAAAACATTCCCACTTAAATAAAAATTAAATCATTTATTTCAATAAGATTATTATCAAAAAATCAACACACTCATAAAAAATATTATCTTCTGCATCTGAAAAATAGATAAAACTAAAAATTGGTGAAAATATCACGTGAATAGTGAATATTTTAAATATGATTGCGACGAGAAATATTTCTTAAACTTTATCGAACTCAGTTATGCTAACTGCTTAAGAAATTATAAAAAGTACTGTTTTGCGACATAAATGAAATAAAGATACCTTATTGTTATCTAAACAATTACATAACTTCGACTTTATTCTGTTTAAAATCAAAAAAGATATTTAAATTTTTGCCCATTTGTTTTATGCCTTTTACACTTTCCCACACCGTTCTTGCTCCTCCCATAGCCAAGCTCTCTGGTCAACGTTTACCAATCGCAGCTCTGGCCATAGGTTGCATGACACCAGATTTATATCGAATTTTAAGCAGAACAGAAATTACCCTAAACCACCAGTTTAAAGGAATTATTTATCCTGATTTATTTGTGGGAATAATATTTTGCTTGTTATGGTATTGCCTCTATAGACCTGTAATTTATAAAGTTGCTGGACTTCAAGACACTCTAAAGCTCTACAATTTTAAAAAAATCCTCACATTTTCAATAATGATAATTTTGTCTATTATTATAGGAACCGTGACACATATTATTTGGGATGGTCTAACTCACTCAGACTTTAGAACCATCGCATTTCATAGTTTTTTACAACGCCCTGTCACCCTGTTCCAATATACTTTTCCGATGCATCGTATTCTACAAATTACCTCATCCGTCATTGCTCTACCATTTATTTTCTGGATGATTTATCACTATTACTTAAAACATAAAACACCTCAAACCACTTCTATAAAAACAACTCGGTTTGGACTTGTGCTTTTATCACTTGGCATTTTCTTTGGCTGTGCATTTTATGTTTTCATTGCAAAACACACTGGATTTATTCCTCAACACGATGATTTATATAATGTTATTGGATTCTTTTTTAAGTATTTCACTCAAGGAGCTTTGATATTTTTAACATTTGGATGTCTGATTTTCCAGATTTTAAATTCTAGAGCATACTTTGATAAATAGATTTCAAATCATATCTTTAATATCTGATTTGAATTTGCACTGTTTTTTAATCTAATCCTTGAGACTCATAGCTCAAAGAGGCATAATCGTACATTACTTTTTTTAAGGCGGTACGCTGTTTACGTATTCGCTTTCTCTAACCCATATAGTTGGATTTTTTGCGCTATGATGCGAACTCATTACTGCGGCTCATTAACTGAAGCCCAAATCGACCAAACTGTTACTTTATGTGGATGGGTGCACCGTCGCCGAGATCATGGTGGAGTGATCTTCCTTGATATGCGTGATCGTGATGGTCTCGTTCAAGTGGTTATTGACCCTGATACACCAGAAGCATTTGCAACAGCAGACAAAGCTCGTTCTGAATATGTATTAAAAATCACAGGTCGCGTTCGTCGTCGCTATGAAGGCACAGAAAATGCCAATATGGTGAGTGGTCAAATTGAAGTTTTGGGCAAAGAAATCGAAGTTCTTGCCTCTTCCGAAACTCCACCATTCCCATTGAATGATGAAAATATTCAGGTTTCCGAAGACGTACGTTTAAAATACCGTTTCTTGGACATCCGTCGTCCAGAAATGTTAGACCGTTTACGTTTCCGTTCTAAAGTTACAACATTGATCCGTAACTATTTGGATGAAAATGGCTTCCTGGATGTTGAAACACCTATTCTGACTCGTGCAACCCCAGAAGGTGCTCGTGACTATCTCGTGCCAAGTCGTGTTTCAAATGGTAGCTTCTACGCTCTTCCACAATCACCACAATTATTCAAACAGTTATTAATGGTTGGTGGTATTGACCGTTACTACCAAATTGCAAAATGTTTCCGTGACGAAGACTTACGTGCTGATCGTCAACCAGAATTTACCCAGATCGATATTGAAACATCATTCTTAAGTGATGATGACATTATGGATTTGATGGAAGGCATGACTGTTAAATTATTTAACGACCTTCTTGGTGTAAAATTCGACAAATTCGAACGAATGACGTATGCAGATGCAATGCGTGATTACGCTTCGGATAAACCAGATATGCGCATTCCTTTAAAACTTGTTGACGTTGCAGATTTAATGCAAGACGTTGAGTTCAAAGTATTCGCAGGTCCTGCAAAAGACCCTAAAGGTCGTATTGTTGCACTTCGTGTACCAGGAGCTGGCTCACTTCCTCGTAGCCAAATCGATGAATATACAAAATTCGTGGGTATCTACGGTGCAAAAGGTTTGGCTTATATCAAAGTCAACGAACTTGAAAAAGGGATCGAAGGTCTTCAATCTCCTATCGTTAAATTCATTGAACCAATCGTGCTTGACTTGTTAAAACGTGTTGGTGCTGAAAATGGTGACATCGTATTCTTTGGTGCTGACAAAGCAAAAGTTGTCAATGATGCAATGGGCGCACTTCGTGTCAAAATTGGTCATGATATGAAACTTGCAACCAAAGAATGGGCTCCATTATGGGTTGTTGACTTCCCAATGTTTGAAGAAACTGACGATGGTAAATGGACTTCTGTTCATCATCCGTTCACCCTTCCAAAATCAAGCGTTGAAGAGGTGAAGAATAACCCTGGTCAAGCACTTTCAGTCGCATACGATATGGTATTAAATGGTACTGAAATTGGTGGTGGTTCACTACGTATTTATACTTTAGAAATGCAAAAAGCGATTTTTGAAGCATTAGGTATTGGTGAAGAAGAAGCCGAAGAAAAATTCAGCTTCTTGCTTAACGCGCTTAAATATGGTGCTCCTCCTCATGGTGGCTTGGCATTTGGTCTTGATCGTCTAGTAATGCTCATGACTGGCGCGTCTTCAATCCGTGACGTGATTGCATTCCCTAAAACTAAAACGGCGGAATGCCCATTGACTCAAGCACCAGCTCCTGTTGAAGCAAATCAGCTCCGTGATTTAGGCTTACGTTTACGTGAAAAACCAAAAGCAGAAGGAAAAGAAGCTTAAGTTTTTTTCAAAAAAGCCCTGCACTATGCAGGGCTTTTTTTATGCAAAAAAAACAAATAAATAAAAATAATAGATTTTTTAAAATTAGAATTTTATATGATTTTCCTGCTCTTTTTTTTGCACATATTATTAAATATTCACAATTAAAAAGTTAAAAATAGTTTACTTATCAAATAAATACCCAGATATTTTTAAAAATA
>NZ_OOGT01000395.1 GCF_900323515.1 Acinetobacter stercoris
GAGTAGCTCGCTAGAGCGAAATGAATTACTTCGAACAATTAAACGTTTAGGCAGGACACTATGGAAAAAATGGTCAGGCTATCATCGGCGAAGTTTGGTTGAAACTAAGATGCATTGCATCAAATTATTAGGAGATAAACTCAGTGCAAGGAGTTTTGATAGCCAAGTGAATGAGATCCATGCACGTGTAGCAGTCCTTAACAGATTTACGGAATTAGGTCGACCACTTACCCAAGTTACGCCTTAAATTTGGCTCAATTAGGGGCGCTTTGCATTTCAAATCTTTGTGCAACAAAGCCCCCTCCAGCTAATGATTTAATATCAATAAACCTAGGAGTAGGTGTAGAACTAAAATATAAATCACCTATAAATTCTATCTTTCCTTGTTTTGATCGAATATCTATATCATTTAATGCAGATAAAGACCAAGCCCCTCTTCCATTACTCTTTAAAGGTTTTAAAATAAAATCTTTATTTAATAATACAGATAAATTACCATTAATGGAGCTTAATTTATTATCATTTTTTAAGAATTCACTTCCATGAGCACTAAATCCATATGAGAATTCGTCTGATAATTCATTTGCTTCAATTAAAACTGTTCCTCCCGATCCATTACCATCAACTATTCCACCACTTATTAATGATAATATACCCTCTGCTTTTAATGCATAATTCAAAAAGGTTCTTAAATCTTTTTTTGAACTTAGTGCAATGTGATGGTCTGCAATTATATTTGACCTTTCTAAGTTTAAATTTTTATCCGAATGAATTTCTATATTTCTTTTACTATTTAAATCGATATCATGTACAACAACATCCTTTCCAGAAGATATTAAAATATCACCTTTTTTTGAATTTATTTCTCCACTACTTACATCTACAACACCATTTACACTATATACTTTTACATTATTAGCATTTATTTTTCCAGAAGAACCATAAGCATCCGTCTCATATTCATTATTACCATCAATGGTTAATTCTTTATTAGATACCAACAAGACACCACCATTAGTAGAGTTTATATCTACAGTATTTAGTTTTAAAACACCCTCACCTCCTGAAGAAATAACAATATCACCTAAAGATGTAATTCTATTTTTTAAAGTATTATTCCATGAAGAATTTAAAGTATCCAAGGTAATATTTTTATTTGATAATATAGAAACCCCACCTTCAGTTGAATTAATATTTAGGCTTTTTGCATATATATCACCAACTTCAGTTTTAATTTCAATATCTTTTTTAGTTTTAAATGTGGTATCAGTTCTTAATACAAGGTTNTTTTTAGTGGCTATATTTATATTTCCAGAAG
>NZ_OOGT01000282.1 GCF_900323515.1 Acinetobacter stercoris
TCTTTATTTAAAAGATAAAAGCTATTGAAAAACGCATGTCAATGCATTTGCTGGAGGGAAGTATGCAGCAAATTAATGTAACGGAAATGATCAATAACTCTAAGCTAACAGGATTTCATTGGCGAGTTATTATATTAAGTACACTCATCATTATTTTTGACGGATATGATCTGGTTATTTATGGCGTAGCTTTACCTTTATTGATGAAAGAGTGGGCGATTGATCCAGTAACAGCTGGGTTTGTTGGCAGTATCGCCTTGTTTGGGATGATGTTCGGTGCACTTATCTTTGGGACGATTTCTGACAAACTTGAACATTTGGGAGTAAGCCGTAAAAAAGTTATCTGTACATGCGTTATCCTGTTTAGTTTATTTACAGTACTTTGCGGTTATGCATCATCTGTAAAAGAATTTTCTGTTTATCGTTTCATCGCGGGGATTGGAATCGGCGGTGTTATGCCAAATGTTATTGCATTAGTGAGTGAATATGCACCAAAGAAATTTAAAAGTTTCTTCGTTACACTTATGTTTAGTGGTTATGCAATAGGTGGAATGCTCGGTGCATCTTTAGGTTCGGTATTGGTACCTTTATATGGTTGGAAAATCATGTTCATGATTGCAGGTATTCCGCTCATATTACTTTTACCAATGATGAAAATTTTACCTGAATCAATTGATTATCTTGTTAGAAAAAAACAGGATTTAAAAGTTAAAACTTTTTTAACCAAGATGGTTCCATCATATCAATATCAACAAGACCATGTTTTCGTGCTTGATTCGACTAATCAGTCAACTGAAAGTGCACCTGTAAAAATGATTTTCTCAAAAGGACGTGCATTTAGTACAGTCATGTTCTGGTGCTCGATCTTTATGACTTTGATTATGGTTTATGCATTAGGAAACTGGCTACCAAAACTCATGATTGAAGCTGGTTACAACTTGTCAAAAAGTTTGATTTTCCTTTTTGCTCTAAACGTTGGAGGTATGATCGGTTCAATTTTAGGTGGTTATTTGGCAGACAAATACAATCTAAAATATGTATTGATGACAATGTTATTAATCGGTGCTGTTTCTCTTTCATTATTGTCGCTTAAGTTTGATAGTATTGTTTTGTATTTCCTTATCGCATGTGCTGGTGCAGCTTCTATTGGTGCACAAATCATGCTATTGGCATATATGTCAAGATTCTATCCAGCAAATATCCGTACGACAGGTATTGGTTGGGGCTTGGGAATGGGACGAGTAGGAGCTATTTTGGGTCCAATTTTGACTGGTTCTTTACTGGCTTTACAATTACCGCATGTATACAACTTCTTAGCATTAAGTATCCCGGCTTTATTAGGAATGATTACTGTATTTTTAATTAACGATAAATATAGTGACGCTGCCAAAACACATACAGAAGATGTTCCAGCGAGTAACAAACCTTTACAGCAAGCAATTGATTAAAATAATTTAAAAAAACCAAGCTTATGCTTGGTTTTTTTATTTGTCTAAATCCACTTATAAAGTAAATTGATCCTGGATTTCACATAGATCAACAAATGCCTGATCATGTGAAACCAGAATGATTGCACCCTGATAGTTCTTTATTGCAGATGCTAGAAGTTGTTTAGATTCGATATCCAAGTGATTATCTGGTTCATCTAAAAGCAATAGTTCAAAAGGCAATTTCGACTGACTCATACCAAGGAGTGTGACTTTAAGCCTTTCTCCACCACTTAATTGTTCTAATGTCTGAAATACTTTATCGTTTCTTATGCGTAACTGGCCTAACAGGTTTCTCCAGCTAACTTCCTTAATATCCGGATTAAACTCATTAAGATAAGATAGGACATTAAGCTGTGAAGCATGATCATTTAAATAAAACTGTTGATTAAGATAAATACTCTGTACGTTTTTAAATATTTCACCTCCTTTGAATGTTAAATCCTGTTGAATCGTTTTTAATAAGGTTGATTTTCCTGTTCCATTAGCAGCATTCAGATGGATTTTTTGCCCTGCATGTAGTGAAAAAGAAATAGGCGTTGATGAACCATAAATAAGCTGGATTTGCTTTAATCGCAATATTTCCCCTTTTTTAATGCTACTAGATGCAAACTCAAACATTTGAGGCTTGATTATCTCAAGTTTGGATTTATTTTCCTCAATGGAAACATGGAGTTCCTCTGATTGTTTGGTTTGTTGTTTTTTCACATGATTCAATGTTTTCTGAGCCGAATTCATTTTCATATCTAAAAACATTTTGTGTTGAGAACCATCTCTCAGTTTTTTCCCTGAGTGTTGACGTTTTTCAGCCTTCATACGGGTTGCATGTTGTTTTAGCTGGATTCTTTTCAATTCTGATTTGTTAAATTCATGTTGCTTTTCAAATGAATTAATTTGTAACGTTTTTTGTACTGAAAAATCTGAGTAATGACCAGAATATTGCTGTAGACCGAGTTGATTTAATTCAAAAATACAATCAACAGATTCAAGCAAATCCAGATCATGACTGACAATCAGGGCACCTGCAGTGTGTTGTTGAAGACAAGTTAATAACCACTTTCGGCTGTTTTGGTCGAGATGATTACTGGGTTCATCTAAAAGAAGGTAATGATCTTTAAGTAAAAATAATCGACAAAGAGCTAATTTCGTTTTTTGACCTTCGCTTAAATGATCAATTGAATAGTCAAATGATATAGGCAGATCTGCATTTGCAAGTATTTGTCGCCACTCCTGTAAAAGATGCCATTTCCCATCAACAATATCGTAATCATTAAAATGAGCAGATGCGTTTTCAATACGCTGAAATGCCGTCGTATATATGTCTATTTCTAGCGCCTCAGCTATGGTTTTTGCCTGAATTCTATGTAGTTGAGACAGTTTAGCGTATTGAACTTGCCAATTGATATGACCTGTATACGAATTAGAAAATGAAGGATTATTACTTAATAATTCGATGAGTAAAGATTTACCTTGACCATTTCTTCCTGTTAAAGCAGTGATTTTTGAGGCTGGGAGCTGAAAATTTAAACCACTGAATATTTTTTGATGATCGAGTTCTAAAGTTAAATGTTGAATAATACATGCCTGTTTGGTCATAAATGACTCCATAACACAGGATGCGCAAAATAAAAGTATTTTTTAATATGAGAAGAACAATGCCTTGTTTAATAAGTCTATTTTGCACATCAAAATACAAAAGGTGAATTTGATTTGATGAAAAATGACTTACTTCATTGGCAGGATCTCTAAATAGATTTTTGCCAAGCATACTCATTGTTTTCTTTTTAGTCAACAGGCATATTTTTGAGTAAATTAATCATTTAATCAGGATGGCTTTGTTGCATAAATAAAAATAAAGATGAGTCAGTCTATCTTCCCGATATTTATGCAACAGCGACTGTTTGGGCTGTACCGAGTTGAGTAAATTTATTCAAAATATCGACTCTGATTTGCAAGTCGACTACCTGACGATTAAAGCATCGGCTAGACACCCCTTGTCCAAGCCGTTTAAATGCAAACATTTTGGCTTCTATTCGTGAACGTTGATGATAACCAATATCTCTTTTCCACTGCTTTCGTCCCTTGTTCCAACAGGCTTGTACTGCATGATTCCTTGCTCTGCCAATTTCA
>NZ_OOGT01000185.1 GCF_900323515.1 Acinetobacter stercoris
AGTTTGAACAAGGCGGTTATGAACCAACTATTTTAGAAGCTGTTAGTGTATACAATAAAAATAAAACTAAGCCCCCTATTTTGATTACTTTACATAGCCAATATAACTGTTGTTATCCTCGTCCAGAAGGAAAGAATTATCAGGTCGATTTATATCAAATCCAGAATAACAAAGGAAAATTAAAACTTAAATCATATACCTACGTTTTAGGGGATTATGCTGATGGATTCGAAGGACAAACTGATGTAAGAGAAAAATCTATTTTTAAATTTAAAGATATTGCATCAATCAAAAAATGGTTAGATAAAAATTACAAATGAGAAAACAATGAAAAATACATTCTTTTTAAGTATTTGCCTTTTAAATATTTTATTATCTCAAAGTTCATTCGCTGAAGATAAATGCGAAAATAAAGAAACTACTAATTTGTCAATTTTTAAAAAAAATGACTATAAATTTCACACTGAAATTTGTTATTTAGAAAACGGCGCATACCTCAACAATTATTTAATTAATTCAGACCAAAAACTTTTTATTCAAAAATCTGAGGATTTTGCAGCAAAAGAAATACCAGAAGTCAAAGCTGTTAGTATTTATCGTTCAAAGTCTTCTAAAACGCCCATATTAATCACAATTAATTCAGCTTATTATTGTTGCACCCCACAAATGGAGGGGAATAATTATAATGTAAACCTATATGAAATAAAAAAAATTAACCACAAGTTAACTTTAAAAGATATTACTAAAATACTTGGTGAAGATTCAGAAGGATTTGAAGGCCTTGCAGAAGGACGAATCCATTATAAGTTTAAAGATATATTATCTATTAAGAAGTGGTTAGATATAAATTACAAATGAAAAGACAATGAAAAATACATTCTTTTTAAGTGTTTGCCTTTTAAGTCTTTTAATTTCTCAAAGTTCATTCGCAGCAGACAACAAACTTTTAAGTTATAAAAATTGCTCAGAACTAGATTTGAATGAAGAAAAAGACTTTAAAATGGACGGCGAACCAACTGAAAATATATTTAGGAAAAATCACTTTAATTACTCCGCTGTTCCTATCTCAAATGAAAATGAAAGTTACTGTGCAATCATTGATCAAAAAAAAATGTGATTATTGATGTTATTCCTACAATGGTATCAGGATTATGTGGTGGACAATGGAAGCCTAATAGTTCAACTCCTATTTGGAATCATGATGTAGGTGGTGGTCGCGCAGGTGTCGATTCTATAATTTTCCCACCAGTCGAATGCATCAAAGGGTACACTAAAGAAGATGCCTCAAAGGAAAATATCAAGGAAATAGTTGATAATTTCAAATGTGTGTATACGCCGTACAACAAACAAGATATTAGAGATATAAATGATTTTGCCTTTTATTTATATAAATTAGGTGCATTCAAGCCACCTTTAGAAATATTGCAGGATGTCATTAAACTTGATCCTAAACGGACAGTAGCATATTTAAATATTGCCGATGTATACCTAGCCTTAGGTAATGTCCAACAAGCAAAAAAATACTATTCTGTTTACTATGAAAATATGAAAAGAGATGGTCTATTAAACAAAGTGCCATTTAGGGTATTAAAGCAGATCAAGAAATAATGGTTGGAAATTTTATTATTAAAGTGCGCAGGATATAGACATATACAAAATGTATGGTAACGGCTTAAGTAAATAAGGAAAGTTTCTTAATTCTCAAAAAATCCTAATTTGTTTTAACAAGTATTAGCTTTTGATAATTTATAGAATATTATAAAAAGTTTCTGTATGTTTTTATATAATTTTTTTTTAAAAAGAATAATAATTCATCCCCCGATGAATTATAAATAAAGAGGGATGAATTATTATCTTTAAGCTTTAATGATAACCATGTAACTGGCGATATAGACCAGGAGTTACTCCTGTCCATTTTTTAAATGCACGGTGGAAAGTTGAAGTTTCGCTAAAACCAACCTGTTGTGCGACATCTTCCAGAGTCAAATCAGGGTTTAACAGTAAATGGATGGCAGCATCACGGCGTAAAGCATCTTTAACTCCCTGATAACTTTTGCCTTCAGCAGCTAAACGGCGACGTAAAGTTTGTGGAGAAAGATATAACATTGAAGCAACATCGTTTAATGTAGGCATTTCCTCGCCAATCTGGCTCTTTAACACTTCACGAATACGAGAAGTGAGTGAGTTGGTATTTTTAAATTTAACCAATAACTGGGCAGGCGCTGCTTTTAAAAACTCTTCCAGACCAGTTTCATCTTGACGCAAAGGCAAATCCAGATAATCCGCTGCAAAAGTAATTTCTGTACGAGGCATGTCAAATTGCATCACAGGAGCAAAGAACAGTGCATCATATTCATCTGCATGCGCTGGACGTGGGTAACCAAAGTGAACACGTTCCAGTGGGATGCGACGCTCAATTAACCATGATGCCAAACCATGCCAGATCATTAGCATGCTTTCAGTAATAAAGTGGTCTGGATCCATTGTTCGTGGAATAAGAGGAACAAGACGCGCCTCATGTTTATCACGTTCCAGAGATACCGACCATTCATCACCAAATAACTTATAGAACTGTGAAGAGAGCTCTAAAGCATCTCCAAGTGTTTTTGCATGAATAATCAACTGACACATAATGGCAAAAGTGCCCAAACGACGTGGCTGGATATCAAAACCAACGTGTTCATCCTGTGTTACCATCCACAGCATTTTCACAAAGCGGGTGTATTGTTCGGGAGATATACGCGCTTTAGGTTGGCGGAGTAGTTCCGCTTCGATGCCAACGTGTGAAAGTAATGTTTCGACATCCATGCCTAGACGCTTAACGCCTGTTAAGGCTGCATTCACGAAATGGATACTGATCGTATCACGACTCATGTTTAATCCTTCAGTCTCTTTTATGTTCACTAGCATTGACCTAAATGACGCAGAAAAAATATAAATTGGCAATTTACTATAGAGTAAATGCTCTTTTTACATCATAAATTGCCGAAATGATCAAGGTAAATGGCTGAACATGACATTGTTTTATCTCTTTTATATTTCTATTATAAGTGAATAATCAACATAATATTGGTAAAAATAATCATGACAGGCACTTTAAATGGATTGAAAGTACTGGATTTTTCAACTTTGTTACCTGGACCTTTTGCAACAATGTATCTCGCTGATCTTGGCGCTGAGGTGGTGCATATCGAGTCGCCAACACGTCCAGACCTTATTCGTTTACTTCCTCCATATGCCAATGGTCAGGCAACTTCGCATAGCTATCTAAACCGTAATAAACAATCTATTGCACTAGACTTAAAAGATCCGCAAAACATTGAACTGATTAAACAAAAAATATCAGATTACGATATTGTCGTAGAGCAGTTTCGCCCAGGTGTAATGCAACGTTTAGGACTCGATTATCAGACATTATCAGAAATAAATCCGCGTTTAATTTATTGTTCGATTACAGGTTATGGACAAACGGGTAGTTATAAAGATAAGGCCGGTCATGATATTAATTATATTTCACTGTCGGGTATTGCAGGACATAGTGGCCGTAAGATAAATGGACCTCCTCCTATGGGGGTACAGATTGCGGATGTTGCTGGTGGTTCAATGCATGCCGTGATTGGCATTTTATCTGCAGTCATTGAGCGCCAGCAGAGTGGGCTTGGACAATATATTGATATTTCAATGACTGATTGTGTGGTTGGATTAAACAATATGGCGGCGGCGGCGAGTCTGGCAGGTGGTCAGAAGCAGAGAGTGGAACAAGAACATTTAAATGGTGGAACATTCTATGATTATTATGAAACCAAGGATGGTCGTTACTTTTCTGTAGGTAGCTTAGAGCCACAATTTATGTCTGGGTTGTCGGTAGCACTCGAATTGCCGATCTTGCTTGAAAAGGGGGCTTCATTTGATCCAGAAGATCGTCAAATGGTGAAACTTGCTTTGGCTGAAAAATTTAAGACCCAAACATTTGATCAGTGGAAGCAGATATTTATGGACATTGATGTTTGTGTTGAACCGGTTTTATTGCTTGAGGAAGCATTGAATTCAGATTTAGCCAACGAACGTCATTGGGTAGTGGATGTGCCTTTACAAGCTGGTGGTGAACAAACTGAATCTCAATTGGCTTGTCCGATTAAATTTTCAAGATCAGTTATAAAATATGATTATATTGGGCAGGCTTTAGGGCAAGGAAAATGGTAAATTTATCATATATTTTCTGTTAAATATTATATATATCAATAAAGTAACAAAATATATGAAATGTTTCAAAAAAAACGAGAGTAATATATAACTAATACAAAAAATATATATAGGTTGTCCATTATGAAGGATTTAAGAAGCCGCTTAAATCTCTGTATCAGTCTCGTATTACTCGGATGTGGAACTCAAACAAATGCCGCAGGTGCATTTGATCCACAAAGTCCCTGGATGTTCGGGGACTGGAATGGAGAACGTACCGCATTACAGCAAAAAGGTTATGACTTTAATTTTGGTTATACTGGAGAGTTAGCCAATCAGTGGGATGCAAAATATCATTCAGGGCATCCTACTCAATATGCTGATCAATTTGTTTTAGGCGCTCATCTGGATCTGGAAAAAATTGCAGGTTGGAAAGATACCGAAGCACAGATTACAGTGACTGAGCGTAATGGTCGTTCATTATCTCAACGTTCTGAAGCCTTGGCAGGTCATTTAAGTTCTACTCAGGAAATCTGGGGGCGTGGACAGACTTGGCGTTTGACTGATTTCTGGATCAAGAAAAAATTTCTTGACCAAAAACTGGATGTGAAAGTCGGTCGTTTTGGGGAAGGTGAAGATTTCAATAGTTTTGACTGCGATTTCCAAAACCTGGCTCTATGTGGTTCTCAAGTCGGGAACTGGGTGGGTGATCAATGGTATAACTGGCCAGTCAGTCAGTGGGCAGCACGTGTTAAATATAATGTTACCCCAGAAGTTTTTGCGCAAGTCGGAGTTTATGAATATAACCCGGAAAATTTAAAGCGTGGAAAAGGCTGGAACATGAGTACTGATGGTTCCAAAGGTGCAATCATTCCACTTGAGGTGGTATGGCAGCCCAAGTTGGATCTTGGACAAGGTGCGCTACCTGGAGAGTACCGTGCAGGATATTATTATAGTACAGCCGATGCAGAAGAAATAAAAAACAAGACTGAAACTGATCATAAACAGGGGGGGTGGATTGTCCTTAAACAGCAGTTGACAGCACATAAGGGTGATGTAAATCGCGGTTTAACTGGTTTTATCAATGTAACCGTACATGATTCAAAAACTAATAGTGTCAAAAACATGCAAAATATTGGCTTGGTCTATAAAGGACCTTTCGATGCCCGTCCTAAAGATGATATCGGGGTTGGTTTAGCACGCATTGAAGCCAATGATGATGTGAATAAAAATTTAGATAGTGAATATAACGCTGAAATTTATTATGGCGTTCATGCAACAAACTGGTTAACTGTCCGTCCAAATATTCAATATGTCCGCAATGTTGGTGCTTATGACCATCGTGGTGAAAATGTTTGGGTTGGTGGTATTAAACTTGTCACAGCATTCTAGTTTTTAACTTAACACGTTTGAATACTTCTCGAGCTGGAGAAGAAAAAAACACAAAAATTAGTGTTTGTATTCAATCTACTTAAGTTAAAAGTCAATAAATTGCTCAAACCCTTTATAAAAGGGTTTTGAGTGTTCTTGAAATCCAGAAATATCAGGTGGTATCTATGACTACTCCATCTTCAGGTTCAGGATTTAGAACATTTACAGTCATTATTTCGGCTATATTTGGTCTATTTCTGCTGATCGGTGGTATATGGTTAGCTGCTTTAGGCGGGTCTCTGTATTATATCCTTGCAGGGATTCTCTTTTTAGTTACAGCCGTTTTACTCCGCCGTTTAAAAAGTTCTGCTTTATATGTATATGCCATACTCGTTCTCTTCAGTGTGATCTGGGGATTATGGGAAGTTGGTTCTGACTTTTTTGCACTTGCACCACGCTTGGATATTCTGGGAGTGTGGGGATTAGTCCTCCTTATCCCAGCAGTGACTCGTGGAATTACAAATGCAAAAGGCGCAAAACTTGCATTGGCAGGTTCTCTTGCAATTACTATTTTGGTGATGATCTATTCTGTCTTTAATGATCCTCAGGAAATCAAGGGAACATTAAAGACGGCTCAACCTGAAACGCATGAAGGTAATACTGGAGTAGCTGATGCTGATTGGCCTGCTTATGGACGTACTCAAGCAGGTATTCGCTATTCACCTTTAAATCAGATCAATGAGCAAAATGTCAAGGATTTGAAAGTTGCCTGGACTTATCGTACTGGTGAAATGAAAACCGCCAACGATTCAGGTGAAACTACCAATCAGGTCACTCCAATTAAAGTGGGTGACAATATGTATATTTGTACAACTCACCAGAAGCTTGTTGCTCTAGATCCTGCAACAGGTAAAGAAAAATGGGTATATGATCCGAAGTTAAAAGCAGATAATACTTATCAGCATTTGACATGCCGTGGTGTATCTTATTTCGATGCAAGTAATACTGCTGGTTTTGAAGCGAGTTTACAAAATAAAAAATCAACTTCAACCGAATGTCCGCGTAAGGTTATTTTACCTGTAAATGATGGTCGTTTAGTTGCTGTAAATGCAGATACTGGTAAAGCATGTTCTGATTTTGGGCATAATGGTGAAGTCGATTTACAAAAAGACATGCCTTATCCTTATCCAGGTGGTTATATCCCGACTTCTCCTCCAGTTGTTACAGGTACAACTATTATTCTGGGTGGTTCAACTACAGATAATTTCTCAAATAAAGAACCTTCTGGTGTGATTCGTGGTTACGATGTTAACACTGGTGCTTTACTTTGGGTATTTGACACTGGTGCAGAAAATCCAAATGCGATTCCAGCACCAGGACAAAAATTTGTAAATAACTCGCCAAATGCATGGGCACCTTTAGCTTATGATGCAAAACTGGATATTGTGTATGTTCCAACAGGTGTTGGTACTCCTGATATCTGGGGTGGTGATCGTTCTGAACTTAAAGAACGCTATGCAAACTCGATGTTGGCAATTAATGCAAGTACAGGTAAGTTAGTCTGGAACTTCCAGACTACTCATCATGACTTGTGGGATATGGATGTACCTGCTCAACCATCATTAGCTGATATTGATGTAAATGGTCAAAAAGTTCCTGCAATTTATGTGTTAACCAAAACAGGTAATGCTTTTGTACTGGATCGCCGTAACGGTAAAGCTATTATTCCGATTACAGAAAGAGCAGTTCCTCAAACAGTTAAACGTGGTCCACAAACCAAGGGTGAACATTATTCTCCTACACAACCGTTTTCTGATTTCAATTTAGCGCCTAAAGATAAATTGACAGATAAACAAATGTGGGGTGCGACGATGTTTGACCAAATGATGTGTCGTATTTCATTTAAACGTTTGAATTATGATGGTATTTATACACCACCATCTGAAAATGGCACGTTGGTTTTCCCTGGTAATTTAGGGGTGTTTGAATGGGGCGGTATGTCAGTTAACCCTGACCGTCAAATCGCAGTGATGAATCCAATTGGCTTGCCATTTGTATCTAAACTCATTCCAGCAGATCCAAATCGTCCACAAACGGCTAAAGGTGCAGGGACTGAACAAGGCGTTCAACCAATGTACGGCACACCTTATGGTGTTGAAATCAGTGCGTTTTTGTCACCATTTGGCTTACCATGTAAACAACCTGCCTGGGGCTATGTCACTGGTGTAGATTTAAAAACGCATGATGTTGTGTGGAAACGCCGTATCGGTACGATCCGCGATAGTATGCCAGGTATCCCGTTACCTCCATTTAAAATGGGTGTACCAATGCTGGGTGGTTCAATTTCGACAGCTGGTAATGTGATGTTCTTGGGAGCAACTCAAGATGATTATATTCGTGCAATCAATGTCACGAATGGTGATGAACTCTGGAAAGGTCGTCTACCAGCTGGTGGTCAGGCTACTCCGATGACTTATGAAAGCAATGGTAAACAGTACGTTGTGATTATGGCAGGTGGTCATGGCTCATTTGGTACCAAGATGGGTGATTATCTGGTTGCATATGCACTTCCAGATAAAAAATAAGTCACTATAAGCTTAAAAAACCAGTAGTTCATCTACTGGTTTTTTTATTGATCATGCTTATATTTTGAGGTGCATTGAATAATAAACACAGAGTTTGATAA
>NZ_OOGT01000100.1 GCF_900323515.1 Acinetobacter stercoris
GTGCAGCGGTAGTTCAGTTGGTTAGAATACCGGCCTGTCACGCCGGGGGTCGCGGGTTCGAGTCCCGTCCGCTGCGCCATTCTCTTGATTCCCTGATCATGAGTGTGAAAAATGTAATAGCAATATTTGATTGTTTTTGCATTATAAAAATAGCAACACTATTTTTCATTAGGGCGCTTAGCTCAGTTGGTAGAGCGTCTGCCTTACAAGCAGAATGTCGGCGGTTCGATCCCGTCAGCGCCCACCATATATTTATAATTTTTTTATATTTATAATTACTATGAAAAACCCTTATTTAAGACGAAATTCGTCATTAGTTACATCTATTCCTGTTGAGACTTCTCCTTTAGATGCTTATTTGCAGTTTTTAGATAAAATTTGTCATCAGGCGAAAGTATTTTCACTTTATAAAGATGGCTGGTCAGTATCAGCAACTGAGTCTGGAACATATGCATTATCAATCTGGCAGTCTGAATCTTTAGCAAGAGTAATGCAACAGGGAAAATGGGCTGAATTTGAAGTTAGAGAAATTGCATTTTTAGAGTTTATTGAACAAACATTGCCATTCCTACGAAAGCAGAGAATGGTGTTGATGCTTGATCTCAATCTAGAAGGTAAATATATTTCAGCAGATGCAATAAAGTTGTTGTCGGATTTAAAAAAGTATCTTTATCTTTTAAGCAGAAAAGAACCACATTTGTTCTTTGAAAAGATTTTACCATTACCGAGACTGGTTAGAATTCATCATTAATATTCATTGAGTACCCATCCACTGATATAGGCAAAATACTCTCGTAACCAGGCATTATAGCGGGTTAATAATGGCGTAGGTGCACTGATCATGTCAACGTGAGTGTAGTGCTGTTTTTTTGCAATTGCGGCAGCCCGAATAGTATGAAAATCACTGGTTACAATAGCTATGTTTGAGTTTAGGTTTAGCCCATGCTGTTTTAAAATGGATTGGCTATTTTTTAAATTCAGCTCTGTGCTGGTACTTTTATCTTCTAATGCTATTTTATGCGGGTCTAAGTGATAAGATTCTTGTAAATAGCGTGCCATGACTTCAGCCTCGGTATCCTTTTCTCCAAAATCTAAACCTCCAGTTAAGATAATCAGTGCATTAGAGTTGGATTGAGCCACTATTGCAGCTTGATCTAGCCGTTTTGCTAATGTATCTGATGGTTTGCCTTGGGTTACACCACTTCCCAATACGATGATTGCATCAAGATTTTGTCGATCACTCTGAAATTTAATGTGGTTTTGAATATAGTAAAAGAAACTAAATAAACTGATGATCCAAAGACTGAAAAAAATGATTCCAGTTTTCCATAACTTGTTCAACTTAGGATGCTTAGTGAGGAATATTTGAATTTTTTTATGCCAAATGGCATAAATACAAAATGCTAGTCCTATCAGCAAAGGCAAGACAGTACCTAAATGAATTTTTTTCAAGCTAATCAGATAAAAACCATCTATAAATAACAGAAGTCCGATCAGTAAGAGTATCCAGCGAAAAACAGATGCTAAATTCATATTCCAAATAATTTGATATTGTTTGAAATAGTGTACATAAAATTATGGGGTATGAATATAAAAAGACCGAACACTAAGGTTCGGTCTGAGCTATTTTAATAAACATCTCTTCTATAGCGACCTGTCTGTTTTAAATCCTCAACAACAGTTTCAGTTAATATATCATTCAATGCCTGATCAACATCTGTAGCCATTCCCTTGATACTGCCGCAGACATAAATAACAGCACCTTGACCGATCCATTGTTTGAGTATTTCAGCATTTTCTCTGAGTTTATGATGTACATAGACTTTTTCTGCTTGATCACGAGAAAAAGCTAAATCCAGACGTTTAATCATGGCTGTATTTTGCCAAGCCTGGACAGTAGCTTTGAAGAAATAATCATGTTCTTGTTGACGTTCTCCGAAAATTAACCAGTTATTTGTATGATTATATTCAATACGTTCACTTAATATGCTCATCAAGCCTGCTATACCAGTACCATTACCTATGCAAATGACTGGACGATCATCCTCAATACAATGAAAAGATTCATTGCTACGAATACGTAATGCAATTCTATCTTGAAGCTGAACATGGGCAGTTAACCAGCCAGATCCCAAACCTAGCTCACCTGTATCATCAATTTGTTGTCTGACTACCAGCCTTAAAATCTGCTGTGATGGAATACTGGCAATAGAATATTCGCGAGAAGGAAGAGTAGGGAGCTGTTGGATTAGTTCATCCAGATTATTATATGGTTCAATATTGACCGTTAGATCTTTATCCCATAAAACATCCTGAATAGGCAGATTAAATGAGTTGATCATGCTTTCTGCTGCAATATTGTGTTTTTCCAGGAATTTTTTTATACGATTTGAGCTGTTACCAGGCTGTATTTCAGCAATATCACCTGCTTTCCATGCTGTTTCGTGTGAGGCTGTAAATTCAAGATTATAAGCTGGTGCACCAAGACTATCTGGGTTAAGTAGTTCACGCTTGATCATTATCCACTCATCGAATATTTTTTCAATCGACATGCTTTGTAGTTCAAGATCAGTATATTCAGCTAATGCTGAGTTCCATTTTTGAATATCCGCAGTATTGGCATTGTCGACTTCAATCAGATCATATAATGCATGAGCACCGTTATCCTTTAACCAGTCATCGAGCTGATGACCAAAATAACAATATGAATCAGAATATTCTTTTGAACCAAGTGCTAAGACTGCATAATTTAAGTGTTTTAAATCTATTCGTTGGGACATGATCCTTTTGACAAAACCAGAGGCGAGATCAGGAGCTTCACCTGTTCCATAAGTGCTAACGACAAAAAGGATTTGGGAGTTTTGTTGCAGGTCATTTATGCTAAGTTGTTGAATAGCTTTAACTGATGCAGGTTGATGAGCTTCCTGTAAACTAGCAGCAGTACGCCAAGCAAGTTGCTCTGAAACACCAGTTTGTGATGCATAGACAACTAACCATGGAGATTTGCTGCTATCAATATCAGTTAAAGGTGTGATTTCACGTGCCTGTTGGGTTAATTTCTTTTGCTTGCGACGTTTTAAATACAGCATCCATCCTGTAATAAAGAAAAGAGGCATGGTTAATGCTGCAAGCATGACTAAAAACTGGATAATTGGACCAAAGAAGCTACCCCGATGTACAGGAAGCATGCTACTCATGATTTTTTCATTGAGTTTTTTGTCAGCATACAAATCCAATTTTTCAAAGTGCCCTTTTTGATAGTCGTAGGTTGCTTTATTGCGTGCACGTTCATGTTGTGGAATTACATCAGCAAAGGAAATCTCTAACTTCCCATCCATTTTTTTAGGGATAGTAAATGTGACTAATGAATAATCCCGTTCCAACTTGGTGTTGACGGCAGTCCATGACGCTGTGAGTGCAGTATTGATTTGTTCTGGAGACAAACCTCTTTTTGAGGTTTTTTCAGCATGACTGGAATGTTCATTCTGTTCAGGTATTTTTTGTTCTGAACGAATATTTGCTCGAGAGCTAACCGTTTGATTTGAGTTGTTTAACTGATGCTGATCGTTATTGTGTGAAGGATTATTTCTCCCTTGAGGTCTTCCTTCTTGTAGAGTTGGTTGTGGACGTTCTACCCCTAGAACTTTAAACATTCCGCTTCTCCACCAGTCATATGACCAGAATAGACCAGTACAAGCAAGAATCAGATAGAAAATAACAACCCACGTACCTACAACAGCATGCAGATCCCAAATAAAATTACGACCTTTAAGCTGAGGTTTTACTGCAAACCATTGGCGTAAAGAATGCTTTTTAGGCCAGCGTAGATATATACCACTGAAAATGAAAAACAGGAGCATTAAAGTAGATGCACCTGTAATTTGTTTACCAACTTCACCGGCTGTTAATGTCCGATGAATATCCTGAATAAACATAAAGAATTTTCGGCTTTGAATATCAGGTAAAACCTCAGCATTATAAGGATTAACCATCATGTTATAGCCTTTTCTGGCACCTTCTTTCACAATATTTACAGTTGTTGTTTCAGTAGGCTCTTTGGATACTGTAATACTATTGATCTTTATCTCTGGTGAAACAGTTTGAAAATGCTGGTAAATTTCAGCTGGAGTGAGTTTGGCCTTATTTTCAGCTTGTACATAAAAGCTTTCATGATCCCACCATTTTTGTAGTGGTTGTTCATAGGAGTAAATTGCGCCTGTTACACCCATGATTGATAGAATTAGACCAGCAGTAATTCCAAGAAACCAGTGTATTTGGAAAAAGGTTTTCTTTAACATGATGATAAAAAGTTAGTTTATTGTCGTTTGTAATTATAATGCAATATTAAGAACAAAAAATGGATTTTGAAGATAATATTCATTCTCATTATCATTATTGAACTATTTTGAAGCCATAAAAAAAACCTCCAATTAAGGAGGCTTTTATTAAAACTAAAGAACTTTAGGTGCGCCTACAGTTTCATTTAGGTGCTTTCGAATAGTTTCGAAAGAAAAATTCTTACTATCCATACGTTTTGGCAGGATATAAGCACCTTGTTGACCTTTGACTTTGAAATTTACCAGTAAAAAGTCAGGAGTGCTATACCATTCATAGATGTCTTTCCACCCAATAGTTCCAACGCCTTCCTGAATGCCCATTTGCTGACGCATAACAATACCGTGAGGTTGTACACCCAGTTTAATGCCTTTGATGTCTTGGGTAGGGTATTCATTCATTTTGCGTTTTACATACCATTCCAAACCAAATCGACGAAGCAGGTAGTAAATGATGACGCAGGCAATCATTACCCAGAATAAAATCGTAGAGTAATTCTTAATAAAAATGATCCCAAGCAGCGACAGCGCAATAATAACGCCCATAATCGCCCATGCCTTAGTTCCAATTTTATTGGTACTACGCCAAATTAAAAGTTGTGCATGACGTTGTTCTGCTTCAGAAACTTCATACGGGACGGGTTGTAGAGTATAAGCGTAAATATTCTTCGCGGTCATAGTGTCAAAAGTAAATGTAAAACTAAACAGAGTTTAGCATTAAATGAATGTTATCAGTGAGTATATTGTACCAATTTACAAGCCATTTTTTAAAGAGAACCAAGTTCGGTTGCTTTGTCGTCACGGTCATGACTCAAGCTTTGTTTCAATGTGCTAAATGGTTTCAAAATACTAAACATAAGGGAAAGCTGCTGTAAAATAATCAGAGACTTAGGTGACTCATCTGGAGATTGATTCAGTCTTTGACGGATAGTTTGTAGCATATTATGTGCGGTAAGATCAGGCATTTCATCTCTCAACAGAGCACCTTGTATATCATCTAGAGCCTGATCAAGTAGGCTTAAAATTTCAGGATCATCGACTTTGTCACGATGTGCTCCAAGAGCAGCAATATAACTTAAGAAAGTGTGATTTAGGCATAAGAACTCAAATGACAGAGATTTTTGTGTTTGTTCAATATCTGGTTCTGTAGCCAAAGTTGAAATAAGTGAAGCAACTTCTGCATCGGTATTATGTGCGGCACGGCGTACTATTCGATAGTTCAGGCCATTATTACGCCCCTGATGATATTGATTGACGACTTCCGCAAGATAATTGCATTGGGCATTTAAAGAGCGATTGATACTGCGTGGTAAACGACGGAATTTCCAGTCTGGAAATATAAAAGTTACACCTAACCAGGCCAGTCCGCATCCGATGATGGTATCAATCATACGTGGCAAAGCCGCAGAAAAGCCTAGACCATCCAGATTGAAATTCATCAATGCTAATATAGTAATGAAAGCAGTGGCTTGGGCATATTGTTTACTTCGTAACTCAAAAAAGAGAACGCCACTTAATACCAATACAACCAATTGTCCTTCGACAGAGGGAACAAAATATAAAATAGCATACCCAATAATAATACCGCCCAGCGTACCTAAAATACGTAGTCTTAATCGGCGTTTTGTGGCGTTAAAGTTCGGTTGGCTAACGAAAAGTGCTGTTAATAGTACCCAATACCCGTATTGGATATTGGTGAGTTGAACAAAGATATATCCAACTAACAAGACGATAGAAACACGTATAGCATGTCTGAATAGAACTGATTCTGGTGTCAGATTCTGTTTGATACGGACAATGATGTCATCCCAGCCTTTTAAATCATCATCTTTGAGTTGATTTTCTATATGTTTGGATTTGTCCAATTTGATATTACGTACAGTTTCGACGTTACGTAGCTGGGCGTCGATTGCTTTTAAATTTTGATAAAGTGAAAAAAGTGCATTCACCCAAATCTGATCATAAGCCTGATCATGTCGTAATTTTTCCAGTGATTTTCTTAGATTTGCAAAAGCGTATTCGAAGCGGCTGTTATGTTGGTATTTATCACGATTTAAAATGCTGTCACTTAAATCCTTACAAGCTTTACCTTGCAAAGACAAGATACGTTGAAAACGAAAAAGGATGTCACTATGTTCAAATATTTTTGCCAGTTTTTGATAGTCAATATGTGCTGAATCTGCTCGTTCATGAATATCCTGTGCAACGAAATAATATTGCAAACTACGGCGCGTATCCTGTTGACCCCGGTCACCCTTGAGACGAGTTAGAAGAGCAGTTTTCATGTCATTGAAAATGCCAACTAACTTGCCATTTTCCAAGGATAAACTGATCATGCTCTGCTGATAACTATCTGCTGTCATATCGACATCAAACAGGTTGGATTTTGCAAAAAGAAAATCGCCAAGTGACGAGTAGCATTGTGAAAGCTTGTCCTGAACCTGGCGTACAGGGAATAACAAAAAGCTAATAGTTGAAATTACACCATACCATGCTGCACCAGTAACCAGTAATACAGGTTGTGTATACCAGTGTTCAAACAGGTGGACACCAAGCATGGAATATACTGAAACGACTAGACAGCCATAGGAGATCGTAGCGTAACGGCGACCTAGTGAGCCAAGTAAAATCCAGCCAATACAGGATGCGATCAACCCGATTGCAAATAAAACAGGGTAGGGAAATAATAGTTGCACAGACGCTGCTGTAACAAAAAATCCGATATAGGTATAAACCAGATTCATGATACGAACAGAAAAACGATCATCAATATCACTTAAACCTGCTGCAACCACACCCAATGTTAAAGGAATTGTCATCAATTGATGACCAAGAAAATAAGGGACAAACGCAGTTCCACTAAAGGCAATAACCATACGCAGGTTATACATAAATGTTGTGTTATATGTGGCTTGTTTGAGCCGCGTTAACCAGGATTTCAAGGTCTGATCTCTAAGGTTGATGGTGGTTAAAACTTATGCAAGCATTGTGATGTAAATGTGAATAATCACTTATGATTTGCAGAAATAATACTATGTTAGGTGTAAACTTGTCTGCACCAAAGATGTTTAAAACTGAAAAATATTTCTATGTCTGAGCAAAACGCTGGAAAGCAGTATTCAACGGGCTGGATTATGTTATTAGCGTTGTTTACTTCGCTAGGACCATTATCTATCGATATGTATTTACCTGCTTTATCACAGATGGCAGATGATTTTGATGTAAGTACCCAACAAATCGCAAATACACTTCCAGCTTATTTTTTAGGTTTGGCTATAGGACAACTCATCTATGGTCCGATTAGTGATCGTATTGGACGTAAAAAGCCTTTATATTTCGGTATGGCACTATTTACAGTGGCAAGTTTGTTTTGCGTGCTTGCTTCTGATCAGTGGAGTCTGATTGCAGCACGTATTTTACAAGCGCTTGGTGGATGCGTGGGTGTGGTCATGGCGCGTGCAGCGATTCGTGACAAACTGGATGTACAGGGTTCTGCACAGGCTTTTGCAAGTATGATGATGGTCATGGGCATAGCACCGATTATGGCACCAACGATCGGGGCCTGGATATTACATTTTTCTAGTTGGCATGCTGTATTTGTAGCACTGGTTATTATCGGACTGTTCTGCTTTTTATGCGTACATTTCTTTTTTCAGGAAACCTTACCCGAAAATCGCCGTTTAAAATTATCGTTAGGACAGGTTCTTATACTATATGGCTCGATCTTTAAAGACAAAAGTTTTAGGTTCCCAATGTTTGCAGGGTGTCTAACTGGCGGTGCACTATTTTGTTATATCGGTTCTGCTTCTGTAGTTTTAATGGATGGCTATCAGCTTAGTCAACAAAATTTTGCTTATCTCTTTGGGTTAAATGCTTTTGGGATTATTTTATTGTCCTCATTGAATAAAAAGCTCGCCCCCCAACTTTGCGTTATTCAACGTTTAAAACTTGGTGGATTTATTCAGGTTACAGGATCTATCATTATTCTTTCTGCAAGCTTACTTTCTTATGCTCCATTATGGTTAGTTATGTTAGGTTTGTTTATGACTGTATCAGGGATTGGTTTTACTGGACCTAATGCGATGGCTCTGGCAATGTCTGAGCAAGGAGCACGTGCAGGAACAGCCAGTGCGATTATGGGGAGCGCTCAGTTTGCATGTGGATTGCTTGGTGGTATTCTGCTCAACTTTTTGATGTGGAGTGCTTTATTTAATATGGGAATTTTGATGTTCTTATTTACAGGCTCAGGCTTGCTTGCTATTTTTATTGTTGATAAGAGATTGAAAGCAAATAATAAAGTGATTTAATAATTAGGTAGAAACTATGATCCAATCAAATGTTGTCGATCTATATGTCAAGCTTGGGTGGGATTTATCTTATGCCAAGCAAGAGATAGATGGTTCCTAACTCTTGCTTGGTAAATGGATACTAATCCAGAAATTTTGCAAAATTCTCAACAGGTTCTCTCGGGGTAATAAATGTATTTACGACCTCATTTGGGTCAGCATATCCCAGAGCAACAGCACAAATGAGTTCTTGATCCTCTGGAGCACCAAGTACCTCTAATACAATCGGATGAAAATGATTCCATGCTGCTTGCGGGCAGGTGTCCAAACCTCTTGCCTTCGCTGCAATCATGACATTCTGGATCATCATGGAAATATCCATTTTTGAACCAATTCCCAATGACTTATGCGCTGTGAAAAATAGACCTACAGGTGCATCAAATAATCGAAAATTACGCAATTGTTGCGCAGCCATCTTTTCTTTTTCACCTTTCTGGATATTCAATAACCCATATAGCCCCCAGCCATTTTCACGACGACGTTCGATAAAAGGCGAAATCCATTTTTCAGGGTAATATGCAAAAGTTTCTTTATAATGTTCTGCAAGTTCTGGCTTTTGAAATAATTCAATTTGTGCATTGCTGACACGTTTTATAAGTTCATCTCTTTTTGTGCCTGTGACAACATAGACATTCCAAGGTTGGGTATTTGTTCCAGATGGGGCACGACTCGCAACTGTCAGAATATCTTTGATTGTTTGAACTTCTACAGGCTGATTTAGAAATGCACGAACAGAATGACGAGATTGAATCACATTATCTACAATTTGAATTTGGTCAGAATGCATAAATATTCCTGATAAATTTGTAACTTCCTAGACAAAACTATATACAATAGTCGTAGTTCCTTACGGTTTTTTTAAATGATATTTCTCTTAATGTAAGAATTTATATCAAATAATGAATAGTTAATCTAAAAAAAGAATTGAAAAAAAAGATTCGTTCGGTAAAACTGATTTTAATAAAGTGTTTGGTTTATATAAATTACACACATGTGTATAGATATAGCACATTATGTTACATTTATGTTTCAAAGCTTTTTACAATATTAATTAACAGCATTAATAGTGCATTGTTTTGAACACGTAGCAATGACATTTACTACGAGATTAAACCAAAAAGGATTTTATAAACGTTTTTGGATAATTTTGGGGTTTAGAAATCATTCTAAATGCACAGGATGCGACAACACAAGAAAGTTTAGGAGTGTTACATGAGTCAGTTCCTCAATCGTAAATCTTTAGTCAAGCAAGGCTTAGCCCTTTCAGTGGCTGCTTTGATGATGACAGCAGCTAACGCAGCAACGGATAAAGAGGAAATCCAAAAACTTCGTCAAGAAGTCGAGCAGTTAAAGTCACTTATTTCGCAACAACAACAAGTACAACAACAGCAACAGGTTCAACTACAACAGGTTCAATCTAGACCTCCTGTACAGACTCCAGCCCAAGCACCGACATTAGCTGGTCTGTTTTCAAAAAATGGTGCTAATGTAAATTTATACGGTTTCGTTCGTGCGGATGCTGAATATGCATTCAAAGGTGGTAATGGTATATTTAACAAGCCAAATGCCGTTGATTTAAATGGTGTTCCTGATGCAAACGGTATTTTAAATCCAAATAGTGACCGTTTTTACACGGCTGTTACTGCTTCTCGTATTGGTTTGGATTTTAAAGCACCAGTACAAGGTGCAGATGTTGGCGGTAAAATCGAAATCGATTTTCGTAACAATGACTCAGTTCGTATCCGTCATGCTTATATGACTTATAACAACTGGTTAATTGGTCAAACGACATCTTCATTCCTATCTACAGAAACGCAACCAGAAATGATTGACTTTGGCTCACCTTTAGGTATTGGTACTTTCCGTACACCTATGGTTCGCTATAGTGATAAAATTGATGCAAACACCCAGTATGCTCTTGGTTTAGAGCAAGGGCGTAACGATAACCGTTTACCATCTGCAACAGCGAAGATCAGTCATAAATTTGCTGGTGGAGATGGTTTAGTTACTGCTCGTGCTTTGGTTCAGGAAACTCGTGCTCGTTTAGATAGTGATGTGATTAAACATACTACAGCATATAATAACGTCGTTATAGATAAAGCCGCTGAATATAATGATAAAACTGATTTTAGCTGGGGTGTTGGTTTAGGTGCTAACTATAAATTAGGTGAAAAACTCATTTTTAATGCAGATTATTCTCATGTTAAAGGTGATGATAAATACTTACTTTATTCAGATAATTTAGCATATAACACGACTAACAACGGTCGTGATATTGATTTGATAGACCTTGATGCCTTTACTGTCGGTGTAACATATAAGTTTAATCCGAAGTGGCGTAGTACTTTAGGTTATGGAGCAATTTTTGCTGATGGAGCGAAAGCTAAGCAAAATGACCAAATCCAACAAGGCTGGTTAAACGTTTTATATAACCCAGTTAAACCGATTACTTTAGGTGCAGAGTATGTTTATAGTGAACGTGATGCAAACCTTGTGAAAGGTGCTGATGGTTTAACTAAAGACAGAACAGGTCGTGATAGCCGTTTAGGTTTAATGGCGAAATACGATTTCTAATCGATATGTGAATTAAAAAATAGAGATCATTACGATCTCTATTTTTTTTATAAAAAAGAATAGATAAAAAAGATAATTGGAAAACCTATAAAAATTGAAACATTAAAACGTAAAAGAATAAATAATAGTATAAAACAAGCAAAATCAATAAAATGATTGAGACTATGCATTCCCATAGGAATAATAGTCGCTAAAAGTAAACCAACGACTGCGGCATTTATAGCATTCACGATATATTGTATTTTAAGGTTTTGGGTGATATTTGACCAATATTTGATGCATGCAAAAATCAAGAAAAAAGAGGGAAGAAAGATTAATAAGGTTGCTAGTAATCCATTAAAAATAGGGGAAGAGGTCATAGGTATTTGCGTTCCTAAATAGGATGCAAATGTAAATAATGGTCCAGGCATAAGCTGAGCAAAAGCATAACCCATTTCAAAAATATGAGCCTGAATCAAATGTGTACTCACGAATTCCTGATGCAGCAATGGCAGTACAACATGTCCACCACCGAATACCATAGAACCTGTTGAATAAAAACTATACATGCTATGCATAAACACATTGGGATAAAGGGTTTTCAACAGGAAAAACATAACAAAAAAAGTCAAAAAAATTGCAAACCAGATCAGCCCCGATTTTGATTTTGGAGGATCTATCTTTATCTTAGGACTGTTGTAATTTTGATTTTGTAATTTATAAATCAGCCATCCAATTAAGCCACTAATACAGATGATGAAGAACTGATTCATTTTAAAAGAAAGCAATAAAATAAATAAGCAGGAAAAAAGCGTTAATCCGTACTGCCAAGTGGTTTTGCAGAAACTTTTAAACATTTGCCAAAAAGCGAAAGTAATCACAGATAAAATAATTGTTTGCAGTGCAGCCATAGACTGAGGAGTTTGTAATAGTTTTAGAAAATGGAAATCTAAAATACCTAAACAGATCATAAGGATTGCTGAGGGGAGTGTAAAACCGATCCATGCAATGATTGACCCGGAATAACCTTGCTTGATAAAGCCAATTGCAATACCGACTTGGCTGCTGCTTGGGCCAGGCAGTAACTGGGTAAGTGCGACCAGATGGTTATAATCTTCATCAGATAACCATTTTTTTTGCTGAACTAGCTGTTGTCTAAAATAATGTAAATGTGCCGCAGGCCCACCGAATGAAGTCAGTCCAAGTTTTAAAAAAGTCAAGAAAATTAGCCATAAACCTGGGGTATTCATAGGATATATAAACTTTTAATTTTAGTCGGATTATATCGCTAGAATATGACAATTTAAAAAAATACAACAGCAAAAAATAATTCTTTATGTTTAGCTTAACAGGAATATTCACATAGTTAATTGATTAAGAACAGATGCAGTACCTTAAAAAAATAGCATTAATTTTTACGCTTATTTTGGCAGGATGTCAGGGAGTCCCTCTACATTCAGAGGCAAATCTTGTAAAACCTGTGCAAGAAGCTGAATCTCATCTTAATCAGAAACCTTTTGAATATATTCATCAACAACAAAAAAGACCTGTTGTTGCTTTGGTTTTAGGAAGTGGTGGTGCTCGTGGCTATGCTCACATCGGGGTAATACAGGTATTAGAAGAATATGGTATTAAACCAGATTTTATTGTTGGAACCAGTGCAGGGAGTATTGTGGGATCTATCTATGCAAGTGGTAAATCTCCTGAGGAATTACGACAAATTGCTCTAGATATGAAAGTGGGAGATGTTCGTGATATCAAGATTGGTATGAAAGGTTTTTTTGATGGAACAAAAGTAGAAAATTATATTAATCAACAGGTAGAGCAAACTCCACTACAAAATCTTAGAATACCGATGTATGTCGTAGCTACAGAGTTAAAAGAAGGTAAGAAAGTTGTTTTCAATCAGGGCAATACTGGTCAAGCAGTAAGAGCATCGGTTTCAATTCCAAGCATGTTTATTCCAACTACAATTGAAGGTAAGGAATATGTAGATGGTGGTTTAGTGAGTCCTGTTCCTGTGGATGTTGCACGTGATTTAGGGGCAGATATCATCATTGCTGTAGATATTTTAGCTCAACCAATTTATACCCAGACAAGTAATATCTGGGGCTTGTTTAATCAGAATATCAACATCATGCAAAATAAGCTGGCATCAGAAGAATTAAAAAATGCTGATATTATTATTCAACCGGATTTAAGAGAAAAAGCGCATATTTTTGATACTAAAGAGCGTCAGGAAACTATGCAAGCTGGTGTAGATGCTGCAATGAAACAAGTAAACATGATTCAGATGGTATTCAATGAAAAAGATCCAAATAATAGAATATTAAAGAATTTTCAGGTTCAGAACTAAAGTGATATTTTTACATNTTGATATTTTCAGTTTTATGATAATGACTGGATGTAATTCGTGCATCTTTAGTCTAAATATCATCGACAAATTTACTTTACGTGATTATTGTACTAAGTAAAGAAGTTCGTTAGTGTTCTGAGATTATCTAGATCACTTATAGATAAAATAATAGTATTGGTTGATTGGACGTATACAAATGAAAAGATTTGAAATGGGTCAAGTTGTAAAGTTAGCAACCAATCCTGATATTCTGTTTGAAATAGTTGATGTTAACTCTCTGGATAATACATATGAAATTAGAATGAAGGTTGAACAGTCGTTTTCATTGTATTATCAAAATATTGCAGCAGAAATGTTATTTTTGATTGAATCTTAAAC
>NZ_OOGT01000184.1 GCF_900323515.1 Acinetobacter stercoris
AAATATCACAATATGATTCTACACTCTAAAAATGCGCAAAAAAAATACATTTAACTGTATTTTTACCGCTTATTTTGGATGATTAATATACACAAAATGCTCAAGACAACTCATTTTTTAATCAATTGCTTGTTAAAATGAAAAAATTTATTTCAAGCTTTTTTTTAATCAATTTAGAGAATCATTTTAGATCAACTCAAATGTAAGTTATGAAATTTAGATACTTTTAGTCAGGATTAAAAAAATCCCTTTTATAGCCAAATTGTCTTGGCAATGACCAAAGTTCATCATAATTGTCATTTTTTGATATTTTTTTTTCTGCACCTGAAACGAAATTTGCCTTATTATACTAGCCCGATACTGTGATTACGCTCTCACCTACTTGTGATTTCACTGACTAACTCACTGTGGTGACGTCATTTTTTTATCCATAAGTATAATTGACAAAATTTCAGTACTCACTAATCTAATAGCAATTTTTGATAGGTCTGACTCGTAGCATTAAAAGATGATTACTTTTCGAGTCAGGTAAAATATCCACCAGGACAGGAGATCTATTGAATGTCTGAAGCAACTGGCAAGAAAGCCGTTCTAGAGCTTGATGGCAAAAAAATTGAATTACCAATTTACAGCGGCACATTGGGCCCAGATGTAATCGACGTTAAAGATGTGTTGGCCTCAGGTCACTTTACTTTTGATCCTGGTTTTATGGCTACAGCATCTTGTGAGTCTAAAATCACTTTCATCGATGGTGACAAAGGTGTACTTTTACATCGCGGTTACCCTATTGACCAGTTAGCAACTCAAGCTTCTTACTTAGAAACTTGCTATTTATTGTTAAGCGGTGAATTACCAACGGCTGAACAAAAAACTGATTTTGAAAACAAAGTGCGTAACCACACTATGGTTCACGATCAAGTAAGCCGTTTTTTCAATGGTTTCCGTCGTGATGCTCACCCAATGGCTGTAATGTGTGGTGTTGTTGGTGCTTTATCTGCGTTCTATCATAATGGTTTTGACGTTGAAAATGTTGACCACCGTGAAATCACAGCAGTTCGTCTTGTAGCTAAAATCCCAACTTTGGCTGCCTGGACTTACAAATATACAATTGGTCAACCATTCGTATATCCACGTAATGACTTAAGTTACGCTGAAAACTTCTTGTACATGATGTTTGCTACTCCAGCAGATCGTGATTACAAAGTTAACCCTATTCTTGCAAAAGCAATGGATCGTATCTTTACACTCCATGCTGACCACGAACAAAACGCGTCTACTTCTACAGTACGTTTAGCGGGTTCAACTGGTGCGAATCCATATGCATGTATCGCTGCTGGTATCGCTGCACTTTGGGGACCTGCTCACGGTGGTGCAAACGAAGCTGTATTGAAGATGCTTGATGAAATCGGCACAGTTGAAAACGTTGCTGGCTTCATGGAAAAAGTAAAAACTAAAGAAGTTAAACTTATGGGCTTCGGTCACCGAGTTTATAAAAACTTCGATCCACGTGCAAAAGTAATGAAAGAGACTTGTGACGAAGTGTTAAGTGCACTTGGTATCAACGATCCTCAACTTGAACTTGCGATGGAACTTGAACGTATTGCGCTTAGCGACCCGTACTTCATCGAACGTAAACTTTATCCTAACGTAGATTTCTATTCAGGTATCATCCTTAAAGCGATTGGTATCCCAACAGAAATGTTTACTGTAATCTTCGCTCTTGCACGTACTGTTGGCTGGATTAGCCACTGGTTAGAAATGCATAGCGGACCTTACAAAATTGGTCGCCCTCGTCAGCTTTATACTGGTGAAACACAACGCGATATCAAACGTTAATTCGTTAAATGCGTTCGACCAGAAACCACCCTTAAGGGTGGTTTTTTTATTGCATTGCTATAGATAGCTCATGAACTAATAAATCCAGAATAAAGCGTATTCTACATGGTAAATATTTTGTAGTTCGCCATACAATATTAACATCTATTCCATAGCCCTGAGTTTCTGGGCAAATCGTCACAAGTTGTCCTGCTTTTAACTCTTTTTTGACTAACCATGTAGGTAACCATGCGATACCTAAACCTTGTTTAGCAGCATAGATTAGTGCAGGCAAATCATCTAGTTGTATACGTCCATGCGGTAAATATTGAACAAGTTGACCATTTTGATATAACTTCCAAGGTAAAATCCAGTCTCCTCGACTGTATGCCAATAAATTATAGTTTTTTAAATCGTCAATATGATTAATATTGGCCTGATTTAAAAAATCAGGTGAGCAGCAAAGCTTCATTTTTTGCACACCAATCTTTCTGGATTTTAAATCAAATGTGTCTTCTAACTGCCCTGTCCGAATTGCAATATCATAACCTTGTGTATATAAGTCAACCACTTGATCAGAAAATGATACTTGTATTTCAAGTTCAGGGTTGTCTTTCACATATTGCGTAATGATAGGCATAACACATTGCTGTCCCAGCAAATGTGGAACACTGATCCTTACTTTGCCAATCGGTTTAAGTGTGTGCTGTTCAAAATATTGTGTCGCACTCTCAATTTCATTCAAAGCGCTTTTACAATGCTCATAAAATAATTGTCCTTCCCGCGTCAAATTCATTTTTCGTGTAGTACGATGGAAAAGTTGAGTATTTAATCGCTGCTCCAGTCTTGTAATGATTTTTGCAACAGCAGAACGTGATAAGTTTAATTTTTGAGCTGCAATAGTAAAGTTTTCTGATTCAGCCACATAAACAAAGGCATATATACCATTAAGTTGATCAGTCATAATCGCACATTTGATGAATTTTATTCACCAATATGAAGAAAATATACCCGATATTCAACCATTGTTTCTAAGTTATGCTGTATTTATCATGATATAAAGAGAATGAAATATGGCAATTTTAACTCGGCAGTGGTCTATAGATTCAAATGTAAACAACAAAATATCAATCACCACAAAACAACTTCCAGAAATTGCGTCAAATCAAGTTCTGATTAAAGTTCATGCAGTATCCCTGAACTATAGAGATAAATTAGAAATCGAAAATTTTGATCCTGCCAAGATCAGGCATCCATATGCTTTAGCTTCAGATATGGCAGGTGAAATCATTGCGATAGGCTCTGGCGTTACTCAGTTTGCTATTGGTGATAAAGTCATCAATAGTTTTTTTAATGAATGGTTTGATGGTAATTTTCACGGCAAGATTGATCATACCATTGGAACTTTTGGTTCAAGTAAAGTTGATGGGGTGCTATCAGAATATATCGTCGTAGCGGTAGATTGCCTCGTTAAAGCACCTAAAAATTTATCTTATATTGAATCAAGCACCCTCACATGTGCTGCTGTGACTGCCTGGGAAGCTTTAATAGAACAAGGACACCTAAAAGCAGGAGATACAGTTGTAATCCAGGGCACAGGTGGTGTCGCAGTTTTTGCTTTACAGTTTGCATTAGCACATGGTGCTAATTGCATCATGATTTCCAGTGATGATGGTAAATTAGATCAATTAAAAAAGTTAGGAAATTTTCAACGTATCAACCGCTCTATCACGCCTGAATGGCATCTTGAAGTCTCCAAGTTAACAGACAATTATGGTGCTAACCATATCCTGGAGCTTGTCTCAGGTAGCAACCTTAACCGATCAGTTTCTGCTGTTAGCTTCCATGGAAATATCTATCTGATTGGCGTACTTGAAGGTTTTGAAACCAGTATTAATATTCATCCATTATTATTTAAGAAACCAAAATTACATGGTATAGGTGTTGGTTCACGGCAAACTTTACAAAATGTCGTTACTGCGATAGAAACTTTAGACCTCAAGCCATGGATTGATCATGTCTATGCTTTTGATGAAGTTCCCATTGCATTTGAACATTTAAAACATGGTGCAGTAGGTAAAATTGTTATCAGTGTATCAAAATGAATATAAAATAAAAAAGTCACTCGGTTTGAGTGACTTTTTTGATAAATCCAAGGATCATAAAACAATATCATAGTGTTTAAGATCCAGGTCTACTAACTCTTCTTTGAGTTTCTTTAATGACCATGGCCAAGCAGCAAAGTTTTTCCCATTTTCATCCAGATAATAACTTACACATCCTCCTGTATTAAATACAGTTGATTTCAGCTGCTTTTGAACTTTTTCATTGTGCTTTTGCAAGACATCCTTTTTGATTTCAAATCGACTGAATTGTAACTCTTTCATTTTCAATAATCCGCTTAGAATATAGTCAATTTGCGCTTCAGCAATCCCGATGAAAGAATCATAAACCAGAATATTTGGTCCAAGCACCAAAAATGCATTTGGTACATCTTGCATACTCGCTCCCAAATAAGCTTCAGGAGAACTATTTTTCCAGACCTCAGACAATATTTCACCTTTAGCATTTGCTATTTTGCTGCCAATTGGCGGATGTGATACATCAAACCCAGTTCCCCAGATAATGACATCAACCTCATGACGCTCTCCATTTGCACCAATCACGGTATTACCATCAATTTCAACCAAGCCGTGTGCAATCACTGTAGTATTATCTGCTTGCAAAGCCGGATAATAATTATTTGCAAACAAAATGCGTTTACACCCAATTAAAAAGTTTGGTGTCAATTTTTCGCGTAATTCAGGATCTTTTACTTGCTTTTTCAGTAATTGGCGACTTAAAAAATTAGCAGGCTCTAAAAGCTTTGGATTACGTAAACCAACATTAATAACATTCAACGTTGTTGCTACTGCACCACGCCATTTTTCCTGAATTTTTGGATATTTTTCGACCCATGATTTAGCCTTCTCTCCAAGTTGCATATCAGGTTTTGGCAATACCCACGGAGCTGTACGCTGAAATACATAAAGCTCTTTGGCTAAAGGCTGGATCTGAGGAATAAACTGAATTGCAGATGCACCTGTTCCAATCACTGCAATACGCTTGCCTGTAAGGTCATAATCATGATTCCACTTTGCTGAATGGAACATTTCTCCCTTAAATGTCTCAATACCCTTGATCTTGGGAGTCTGAGGTTCTGTTAAAGGACCTGTAGAGAAAATAACAGTTTTTGCAAGATATTGCCCCTGGGCTGTATCCAGAACCCACTGTTTCTTTTCTTCATCCCAACGTGCTTTTTCAAGCCCATTATTGAACTGGATTTTCTCACCTAAATTGAATTGTTCAACGACACTTTCGAGATAGTCCAGAATTTCTGGTTGACGGGCAAATAAATGGCTCCATTTACTACTAGGTGCAAATGAAAAAGAATACAAGGAAGACGGGACATCACAACCACAACCAGGATAGGTATTTTCCCTCCAGGCTCCTCCTACTCTAGCCGCACGTTCTAATACAATAAAGTCATCATAGCCTGCCTGAGTCAGTTTATATGCAGCAGCAATACCAGAAATGCCTGCACCTACAACAATTGTGTCATAAACATGTACATCCGCAGCTTTCTTACGTGCAGCCGTCCTTTTAGCTACAGTTTTTTCAGTGCTATTTGTATCCCCATTCTGTGATGTAGTTGGTGTTGATTCTGGTGAAGTTGCCTGATCAACATTTACATCTTCAGGCTTTAAGTCAAGTACAGTATCTGTAGTCATCTCATTTCTCTTATTGTTTTACATATTTAGCAAATAATGGATAGCCTATCCCCAACATTTTTGCATACAAGCTTGGTGAAGCTCTTTTTAAAATCCAGAACAGCTTTGCATCTGGCTGAGGGATGGTATACAGCTTATTTGCATCCAGATTATCCAATGTCAAAGTCGCCACCTTATCACTTGTGGTAAAAGCATGATTCATTAACAAATCATCAGCCAATCCCGAATAGCGTTGAGGCAAACGACCATTTTTCATAATATTTGTCGGCACTAATGTCGGACATAGTACGTTCACACGAATATTGGCACTTCTAAGTTCAGCAGAAAGCGTTTCAGATAATGCCAATACGCTTGATTTTGTAACGTTATATGCTGTCATTTCAGGTGCTGCCGTATAACCAGCTGCCGAGGCTACGTTGATAATTGCACCCGAGCCCTGCTGCTTAAACTTTGGAACAAAGTAATGACAACCATGTATAACTCCCCAAAGATTGACATGCATACACCATTGCCAATCCTCTAAAGATACTTCTTCAAATTTCCCCCCCAAACCAACACCAGCATTATTTATCAATAAAGTCACGGCGTGATTCATGAGTTTTTCAGCATCTATTGATAGCTGCTCAACCTTCTGTTTATTCCCAACATCACACTGTATGGCAAAAGCTTGTCCAGAATATTTTTCCTGTATTAATTTAGCGGTCTCAGTTGCCGCATCCAGATTAATATCGGCACATACTATAGTACCGCCACGTTTTGCGAGTTCTAAGGCAAAACTACGACCAATACCGCTACCTGCACCTGTAACCACAGCATATGCATTACGACTCGGCTGCACTTTTCTTGAAAATATTCCCATACATATTCCTTTATTGTTTATATTTAGACACGAAGTGCAGGTATAAATTCCTTAGTAAGATATGGTGCCAAGACACCATCTTCTGGATTTAACAAAGTCTTTTTGTAATATTCCAAAAACTCGGAAGTATCGTGATCATTTGGATGAAAATCAGGGCGTAAATAGTCAAAAATATGTTTTAAAGTACTGCCGTATACACCGTCTTTCAGACCAAAAATAAGACTAAAACTCCGTGGAATATCTTTCCAATAAGATAAGCTAATCAAGTTCGACGGTTTGCGATAAAAAGGTACAAGTAATGATGCAACTGAAATCAAAACCAAAATTGTAATAAGCGCGGGAAAGAAACCTGCTATACGCAATGCATAATTATTTGAAATTGTTTGAAAAACATCATAAGCAATATCCTTATGCTCTGACTCCTCGAGCATATGCCACATCCAGATTGCACGCTGTTTTTCATCTTGAGATCTGAAGAAAATTTCTTCATGATTCATCATATATTCAGCAAGTACCGCTGTAAAATGTTCAATACCAGCCATGAGTGACAACTTCATCGGCTGTGGCAGACGGTTAAAACCATAATCAAATACATAGCCTGCCAGAGTTCTAAATAGCTGAACAGGCAGATCAATTTGTTCAAATGCATCATTTAATTCATTGTGCATTTTAGAATGAATCGCTTCTTGTCCAATCAAAGAAGTCACACGTTGCTTTAATAAAGGATCTTCAATCAAATCACGATGATAACGTGCAGTATCAATCACTAAATCTTCACCAAAAGTCAGAAAAATCGAAAGTGAAGCAAAATATGCACTTGCAAGTTCTGCATTTAAAAAGAATTTAGGATCGATTTTTTCTGGCTCAAAATCAAATTTCATGTGCCGAATCGGAATGATTGAAGATTGTTTATCTAAACTAAAAGGCGCAGCAGCAAAAACTTTAGAAAATGCTTTTTTAAATGGTTGAGCTAATAACATGGCTATACCCTTTCTCATGACAATTTACCCAAACATGCAACTGTTATAAATTTGCACTTCCGTTTGATAAATGTGCCTCAGTATGAATAATTTGATCAAAAAGTACGTCAGTTACTAAGATTTGCCATTGGCATGAAATATCGTGCAGATTTGCAAAAAATGACTTTCTGGATTTTTGTCAGACAATTTAGGGGTGATTTTTTCATTTTAAGCCGAAATAATATCAATATAGGACACAGCTTTTTTCAAAGAAAAAGCTTTTTTTTTAAATCTTCTTATAAATAATTAGAGTCAGTTTACATTTTCCAGAAATGGAAATGTAATATTCGCTGAAATTGAGTAAACAAAGTTTAAACCCAGAAGAACCACGAGACAATTTTCGAATTTCAAACCAATGTCTAGAAGACCTCCGTAACTGTGCCTGTCTGTGATTGATAAATCCACTGATGATCAAACAATCCAGAATTTAGATGTTCAAATTTTAGATTACCGATAGCAACAGCATAAAACCCATTTCCTTGCTGTTTATAGTGTTCTATTTCATTCATTAACTCTTCTGGTAATCGCCCCATAATAAAATCTGAAATAACGACAATGTCTGCATTTCTAAACTGATTATCTTCCAGCATTTCAACAGCATGAGATATGGCAGGCAAAATATCTGTTCCTCCATGAAATGATTGACTTAGAAAATAAATCAACTCATCTAACGAATGTTTTTTTTGTAATTTTAATGCTGTCAAATTTGTAGAAAAGTTAATCAGATACATGACTCTTTTAGTCTTTAAAGCCTGCATAGAAAGATAAAGTGTAATCGCTTTGGCAATCAGCTCAGGTTGTCCATGCATAGAACCACTGGTATCCAAACAAATAATCATCGGTCCTTTTTGACCTACTTTTCGTTGTTTTTGTCGAGGATCTTCCAGTACACGTCCAGTGTGTATTCCCTGTATATTAA
>NZ_OOGT01000429.1 GCF_900323515.1 Acinetobacter stercoris
TCCTTGAGGATGATTTTATCTTAAAAATTTACAGAGTAATTCTTGTCTGTTTTTAACATTAGTTTTTTGATAAATATGTTGAACATGTGTTTTAACTGTAGCTAAACTACAATTAAGTTTTTGTGCAATATAATTCCCTTCCAAACCTGAAAATAACTCTTCCAGTACAACTATTTCTTTTTTTGTTAAGTTATATTGATCAATAAAGAGGTTTTTATCAATAACATCTGCATGATGATGAAAATAACTTTCAGACAAAGTGTGAAAAGATTCAAATATTTTCTGTTCAAGCGTATTAAAATTTTCTTTATCTGGTGATCTAAAAATACTGATTCCAAAAATAGGTTCACCATTACGCTTTCTAAAGAAAAATTCTGCTGTATCCGAGACTTGCCATCTTTTCATGAAATCCCGATAAACTTCATTAGGTTGGTAATGATCAAGAACTGCAACATTATTTTTCTGGTGGTAAAAATGTCTAAAACTTACAGGATCATGTTCTATCTGAACATTTAAATATTCATCAATTGAGCTATTGGGAATACCATAAACATCAAAATTGTAGGCATGAAAAATATTGTCAATGTTATAGGTTAAATATCCATCTATTGGGCATACATGTTTTATTTGATTAATAAAATTACGACTAAATGTATTTAAAAAATCATGATTCAACATAAATTCTCACCTTCCCTTTTGAAAATTTATTAGCAATATTTAGACCAAATAACTCACTTCCTGTGAATTTTAGGTTTGGTATATTTGAGTTTATAACATTTTATCAATCCTAGATTAAAATAATAAATATTCAAATATACCAAATTAACCTTTTTCATCATTATTATTTAATTC
>NZ_OOGT01000228.1 GCF_900323515.1 Acinetobacter stercoris
GTATTAGCTTACTTGGCCTTATCGCTTTGTTATTACTCTTCACTATTTACAATAGAATTCACCAAAGTATTCACACATTTTAGAATTTAAATTTCATGAGATAACAATATGAATAATAGTCAACATTTTTTAGCAGTTTTGATGATGCTCAACTGTTTTACCAACATTGGCAAAGTAAAAATAGTATCTCATCAGCAAAACAGGCAATTATTTTATTTCACCGTGGTCATGAACACTCGGGGCGAATGGCCCATTTAGTGGAGGAATTAGGACTTGATGATTTTGACTTTTTTGCATGGGATGCTCGTGGGCATGGGAAATCCCCAGGTGCACGAGGTGATGCACCAAGTTTTTCCGCGTGTGTAAAAGATATTCAATATTTTATTAATCATATTCAAGAAAATTATGGAATTATTCCAGAAAATATTGCAATAGTAGCCCAAAGTGTCGGGGCAGTTCTCGCAGCAACATGGGTACATGATTATGCACCAAAAATCAGAGCGCTTTGCTTAGCATCGCCTGCATTTGATATCAAACTTTACGTACCATTTGCAAAAACCGGATTGTCTGTTTTGAGTAAGTTAAAAGGCAATTTTTTTGTCACCAGTTATGTCAAATCAAAAATGTTAACCCATGATGAAGTTCGTGCAAAAAGTTACGATGAGGATCCTGAAATCGCCCGAGCAATTTCTGTTCGTATGTTGCTTGGTCTATATGATGCATCTAAACGAATTGTAGAAAATGCAGAAAACATTTATGTTCCCACTCAAGTGCTGTCTTCTGGAGCTGATTTCGTAGTGTATCAGCAGCCGCAACGGAAATTTTACGACAAACTACCACACCCGTTGAAAGAATTTCATACATTGGATGGTTTTTATCACGATACTTTGGGCGAAAAAAACCGTGAAATTGCACTAAGCAAAATAAGAAGATTTATAACACAATGTTTTTCTAGTCCTTATCAAGCACCAGATGTATTGAATGCGGATAAAATTGGTGCAAGTTTAGCCGTCGCAGAAGACTTGAGTACACCTTTACCAAAGAATTCAATCAAGAATATTTTTTGGGAACTCACAAAGAAAAATTTAAAAATTGGTAGCTATTTTTCCCAAGGCTTGAAAATTGGTGAAGAAACTGGATATGACTCAGGCAGTACTTTAGATTTTGTCTATCGTAACCAAAGTGAAAGCAGCAATATACTTGGAAAAATAATTGATCGCCAATATCTAAATGCAATCGGTTGGCGTGGTATACGTGTACGTAAACAAAATATTGAATTTTTACTGAAAAAGTATAGTGAAATTCTACAAAAGAAACGCAAGCCACTGCGTATCTTAGATATCGCTTCTGGACATGGGCGATATGTACTTGATGCAGTCGCTACACTTTCAAAACGACCTGATTCTATATTATTACGTGATTATAGCGAATTAAATGTACAAGCTGGACTAAAACTCATTCAAGAAAGGAATTTGAGTGATATTGCCAATTTTTCGACAGGAAATGCTTTCGACACAGAATCACTCGCCTCAATAAAACCTAAAGTAACACTTGCCATTGTCTCGGGATTATATGAGCTATTTAGTGATAATGATCTTCTTCGTCAATCACTTGATGGTTTAAACAAGGCAATGTTAAAAGATGGTTATCTTATTTATACAGGTCAGGTATGGCATCCTCAACAAGAGTTCATTGCTCGTGCTTTAACATCACATCGGCAAGGCGATGCCTGGGTAATGCGTTTGCGCTCCCAAGCTGAAATGGATGCATTGGTCGAACAGGCAGGTTTTAAAAAGATTGATCAATGTATCGATGAATATGGAATATTCACAGTATCTGTCGCACAAAAAATTTAGTTTATGAGTGATAAAAATGCATAAATTAAATTCACAGCCTGGAACATGGAAATGGGGAAGCTTGTGCCTCATTTTCCTAGCCCCTTTTTTCTTTTTAACATATGGATTTGCTAATCAATACGCATCAGCTTTAAATAATGTTCCTAGCATCGTTTTTGATTGGGAACATTCTATCCCGTTATGGCCATGGACGATTATACCGTATTGGTCAATTGACCTGTTTTATGGATTATCACTTTTACTTTGCTGGAATAAGTTTGAGTTAAAACAACATGTTCTACGTTTATTCACAGCACAAATTATTTCAATCAGCTGTTTTTTACTATTTCCATTAAAATTTAGTTTTGAACGTCCTGAACTACATGGCTTTTTTGGAGTTTGGTTCGATATTTTGATGGGTTTTGATAAGCCTTTTAATCAAGCACCATCTTTACATATCGTTTTACTCGTCATTTTATGGGATTTTTATAGACGTCATGTGAATAATTCATGGAAATGGATTGTAGATTTTTGGGCGTTTTTAATCGCGATCTCAGTACTCACGACATGGCAACACCACTTTATAGACCTGCCAACTGGATTACTGGTTGGAGCATTATGCCTATGGATGTTTCCAGTTCAGGTCAAATCCCCTTTTAAAAAAGAACCTAGACAACAACGAACAGCAAAGCATATTAAATTATTCATAATTTACATATGTGCTGCTTGTATTTTTCTTATTTTAAGTTTTTTATTTCAGCCTTGGAGTTTATGGCTCATTTATCCAGCAATAAGTTTATTTGCTGTCGCTTTTGCATACATACTTGTCCGCCCTCATTTTTTTCAAAAACAAGAAAATGGTCGAATGACTATTGCAAGTTATCTTATATTTGCACCTTATTTCATAAGTGCTTGGATTAACAGTAGAATCTGGACTAAAGCCCATCCTGAAGATTCAAAAATCATCAAAATCAATAATCAGCTGTTTTATATTGGTCGTATTCCAGACATTCTAAATATCCAAAAATATGATGTTATCTTTGATTGTGTTGCCGAGATGCCAGTCGCATCTACTCATCAATATCAACAATATTTAAGTCTTGATCTAATTCCTTTACAAGCAGCTCAATTAGAACATGCTGTATATAAACTTAACCAAGTTTTAAACTGTCTGCATGATAATAAGCATGAACAAAAAATTTTAATTTTTTGTGCGCTCGGCTATTCTAGAAGTAGTGCTGTATTATGTGCATGGTTGCTACAAAGTCAGCATAATTATACAGTACAGGACACTATCAATATCATTCAAAAAGCAAGACCTTGGGTTAAATTAAATCCGATACAAATTCAGCAACTTGATCTCTATCGTTCAAGAATAAAAGGATTAACTGCATGAATTATAATTTTTTCATACTCTCAAAATTGTTATCAAATACACGGTCTTTGCTTTTTTCAGGTTATATTGCATTTTCTCTTTCAATAATTTGTATCATACTAAAAGGTTGGCAGTTTCTTGAGCTTTGGATCTATACATTTTTATCTATTATTTTAGTTGCCTTACATCAATTCGTTTCAATTCTAGTTAAATTTGATGCTGATATTTTAGACTTTATTTCAAAATTACACCTGCAAAATATCAATAACAAACAGCTCACCGAACAACTTGATTCAAGCTTAATTTATTTTAAACTCATGCCCAAAAACAAAACAGGACGTAACTGGAATACGCGCTTTCAAGGTTGTTTAAAACTTTTTAAACTACAAATTATTTTATTGGTGATTCAATATATAATGTTAATTATACTTATCTATATATTATTGAATAATTAATCTTAAAATCAGCCAGATGAAATATGTAAATTCCTGTACTGGAGAGAAAATGAATTATCAAAAGAATGAAAATCGAATCAATGCTGGTATAGGAAGATTTATTGCTTTTTTAACTCGTCGTAGTGCGCGACTACTCACAGGGGCACGTAGCCGTTGGTATGGATGTAAACCAGAGCAAAAGCAGCGAATCTATTATGCAAATCACAATAGCCATATTGATTTCATTCTACTTTGGTCCTCATTGCCTAAACAGATTCGTCGTCAAACAAAACCGATAGCCGCTTCTGACTATTGGATGAAAGATGGTTTTAGACGGTTTCTTATTCAAGATACTTTTAACGGGGTTACTATTCAGCGTAATAGAGAAAATCAGTCTGACCCATTGCAACCTATAAAAGAAGTGTTGGCTGATGGTTATTCAATCATTTTCTTTCCGGAAGGCACACGTAACTTAAATGATGATGTAGAGTTATTAGAATTTAAAAGTGGTTTATATCATCTTAACCAGCAGTTCCCAGACGTAGAAATAGTTCCCGTCTGGATTTCTAACCTTAAAAGAGTAATGCCTAAAGGCGCAATTATTCCACTTCCACTACTGTCAACAGTAATATTTGGCTGTCCATTGATCATATCAGCAGATATGAATAAAGCAGAATTTTTGCAGTATGCAGCAAACGAACTAATAAAATTAAAAGAGGTTGAATTTCAATGAACCTGAATAACCTTGAACAGACCTATTTATTATTTGCTATTTTTGCAGCTATTTTGATTTTTGCCTCAACTGTCGGTTTTATTCTTAAACATAAAAATGCAGATCAACCCTCTCCTGTTATAGATAACCTGAATGCCCGCATAAATGCCTGGTGGGTAATGTTATTGGTTCTTGGAACAGCAATCATACTAGGCAAAGTGACATTTATTGTACTTTTTGCTGTTATTTCATTATTTGCCTTACGAGAATTTATCAGTCTGCTACCTACCAGACGTGGTGACTATTTCCCTTTATTGATTGCATTTTATTTTGTAATCCCATACCAGTATTATCTTATTTATATAGATTGGTACGGTCTATATTCGATCTTCATTCCACTTTATGTTTTTTTACTTATTCCTATTGCCAGTCTTAAGCAAGAAGATACGACACACTTTTTAGAAAGAAGTTCAAAAATCCAATGGGGGCTAATGGTTTGCGTATTCTGTATTTCACATGTACCTGCGCTACTTAATTTAAAATTACCCGATTTTCATGGGCAGCAAATCTGGCTAGCTTTATGGCTGATTATGGTTGTGCAAACATCTGATGTTTTGCAGTATGTTTGTGGAAAATTATTTGGCAAACATAAAGTCGCCCCTATTCTTTCACCATCCAAAACAGTAGAGGGATTATTAGGTGGAATAGTGCTGGCTACAGCGCTCGGAGTTGCCATGTCATGGCTCACACCATTTAATTACATACAAGCAACTGTGATCGCATTAGTCATTTGTATTTTTGGTTTTTTTGGTGGATTGGTTATGTCTGCCATCAAGCGGGACCGTGGTGTTAAAGACTGGGGACAGCTCATTCATGGTCATGGAGGTATGCTTGACCGTATTGATTCAATCTGTTTCTCCGCTCCAGTTTTCTTCCATATTCTTCGTTACTGGTGGAGTTAGTTATCAGTAGAAATAACCACAATCTTGGCATTTCATGCCATGTTTATACCGACTAATAGGTAATCCTATTAGAATCAAAAATATAAAAGCTGTCCTTCTACCTTGTGTATGCGCTAAAAGATTTAAACCACCACATGATGGACATTTTTCTTTTTGTAGTGAGAATTTTTCTTCAACATCAGCTGAGTAATCATTGGAAATAATAAATTTTGCTCGTTCCAAATAATCCTCTGGAACAAGGACTTTTACTCCACCCAAAGCATTTGAATAAAACCAATACATGTTGATAGTATGTTCATTTTCAATTGTCGCTGGTATACCTTGAGAAGTTAAAAGAGATTTGGCAATTTGAGCTTCATAAGGCATAGAATAACTTTCTATGATTACCCATTTCATCTTTAGTACCTTATTTAATAGAATATAAACCATATAATACAAACAGTAGCGGTATTCTTTAAACATCATTCATTAATCGTAAATATTAACAATAACTTATTCAAATTATAACTTTATTCTATTG
>NZ_OOGT01000141.1 GCF_900323515.1 Acinetobacter stercoris
GAAATGAATGTGGATACAGCTACTGGTACTGTCAATCCTCGTGTACAACAAATTGTAGTCCGCTTACTTGGGGATCTGTTTCAGGCAATCGAAGATCTTGACCTCTCTCCTTCTGAAGTCTGGAAAGGCCTAGAATATTTTACAGATGCTGGAAAGGCAAACGAATTAGGTTTGTTAGCAGCTGGTCTCGGTCTCGAACATTATTTAGATTTACGTGCTGATGAAGCCGATGCCAAAGCAGGTATCACGGGTGGAACACCGCGTACCATCGAAGGACCTCTATACGTTGCTGGTGCTCCTGAATCCGTAGGCTTTGCCCGTATGGATGATGGTTCCGAATCCGATCACATCGATACATTATTCATCGAAGGTACTGTAACTGATCCTGAAGGTAATATCATTCCAAATGCCAAAGTAGAAGTCTGGCATGCAAATGGATTAGGTAACTATTCTTTCTTCGACAAGTCGCAATCTGAGTTTAACCTGCGTCGTACTATCCTGACTGACGAAAACGGTAAATATGTTGCCCAAACAACTATGCCTGTAGGCTATGGTTGCCCTCCTGAAGGCACAACTCAATTCGTACTGAATCTGCTGGGTCGCCACGGTAACCGCCCTTCTCACGTACATTACTTTGTTTCTGCACCAGGTTATCGCAAACTAACGACTCAATTTAATATCGAAGGCGACAAATACCTTTGGGATGACTTTGCATTTGCAACCCGTGATGGTCTGGTTGCTACAGCTGTAGATGTAACAGATGAGGCAGAGCTTGCTAAACGTGGTCAGAATAAACCTTTCAAACACATCACTTTCAATGTTGAGCTTGTGAAAGAAAAAGCTGATGCTCCAACAACTGAAGTGGATCGTCGCCGCGCTAGCGTATAAATTAAATGATTTTTTCAAGCTCCGGATAGATAAATAGCCTATTTAACTTAGGCTATTTACATTGTTTCGCATCGATAAATGCTACGATTGGTCCAAGATTAAATCGAGAATCATGTCGTCCAATCTGGGGGATATAGCGACTTGAAATTGAACCATCCAGATACAGGGCATTATCTACTCCCAGCTCATCTTTGAATAAACTTGCAAAATCAAAAAAGTTAACTTTATTGTGACTAATTACAAAATACAGCTCATTATTTTTAATCCCCACCCCATTTCTGATTTTCAATGAATCTGAATTTGGTAAAAACCGAGTATTAATTTTTCCATCAATCACTAGCATAGGTCCCGATTGTGTTGCATATTTTGCATTAAAATCTGATGTCATAAATTTTTCTGTTGAGACAATCACTGCTTTTTGCTCATTCCATGCTAAAACTCCGTTCGGTTGCATAAAGAAATTACCAAACCCTGAATCAGTATTAATCTTTTTTATCCTTGTATAGTTTTCAATATATAACCCTACTGGTGAATAGTCAGGGTGATACATTCCTGCATTCATTGCAAAAAACATAGATTGACATTTAGGTAAACTTTTTTTCAAAGGATTAAACTTCTTATAAGGTAAATTTTTATCATTATTTAAAAACAATTTAAGATTTTTTAAGGATTTAATTATCACCACATCAGCAATCACATTCTGCTTGCTTTGAATTTGCACATATTCAACCTTANCATGTGATAAGTGTATAAATGATGGACTCATAAGTACTGTAAAAACCAGCCTTTTTAAAATTTTCATTGTTTAGTCATTCACTAAAAATATATATAAATCTTTATGTTACAAATAAAAATAATTCAATACTGCAATTTATCTCTTTTCATACCCTGTACTTTAAAATTTAGGTATAATCCTACAGATTCTTTCAATAAAAATACACCTGTAAACTTTATTGGAAAAGAGTGATATATGCAGAGAAGCTTTAAAAAATATCCTATTGGAGCCCACCTCATTGTTAAACATTTCGGCTATACCCATCATGGTATATATGCTGGAAGAGGTCGTGTTATCCATTATTCGGGGTTTGCACACTTTTTTAAAAAGCAGCCAATTGAAATTACATCAATCGACAAATTTTCCCACGGTAAAAAAATCTCCATTCGTCACTATGAACAACCTAGATATAAAGGTCGTTTAGTCGTCAAACGTATGCGCTCACGTATGCATGAAAACCAGTATCATTTGATCATTAATAATTGTGAACACTTGTGTAGCTGGGCTATTACCGGGGTAGAAAGTAGTCCCCAAGTCATCAGAATGATGAATAGACTCACCACTATTGGCTATGTGAGTTCAATCATGAGTTATATGAATGGATTGCTATTAACAATTGCAACCACATGTTTTGCACTGGTTTTTTATATCAAAATGAAACTTAGAGCCAAAGCAAAAATGCAAATGCCAACCTATCTGTTTTTAAAGGATCATGAGCAAAAAAAGTAAAGCTTATTGCTTAAATGGAGGGAACTTATCATTAACCAAATTCAATTCCAGACCATACTCCAGATAAGCCTTTAGAGCATCCAGCACAGTTGTAAAACCACCAGTATTATTCATAATAAAAGCAATTAATTCTGAGCCTTGAAATGGAATATCATAATTTCTGATTTTTAAATAAGTCTCATGTTCTGAAATTTTTTCAAAAATAAAATCAACAGTAGTCTTGGGTTCACCCCATACTATTTGAATTAATTTATTCTCTACAATGGACAACACTGTAACATCTGTTTCAACCAGATATTTATCCCAAGTCCATTTTACACTTTTCCCCTGTTCCAGCTTTCCAGTAGAACGGCTACACCAAAATTTAGTAGTGACTTTAGGTTCAATAAATGCATTGAATACTTCCTTCACAGGTTTGCGAATCAACATTTGTGTTTCAATCACTGGCATTTTTATTGTCCTATTCTTTGTAGAGTTATTCTTTATAAATAAACAAGTTCACATCCTTCAACAAGTCAAAAAGTGTAAATTATCTTAAGCTTAATCATGTAAAAAAAACGCTTGAAGCTTAAAAAAATTATAAAAGCCAGGCAAAGGCACTTCCATCCAAAGCGTCTCAGCATAAAACAATAAATAATTATGGTGTAAATGACGAGCTTACCAAGGCGTTATATCTTTCTGTAAACTGACCATTCCAATATGGGTAATATGGATATGGTGGATACACTGCACTTACCTGATTTAATCGCTCGATTTGAGCATTTGATAGCAAAATGTCTTTTGCACCCAGATTATCCCTAAGCTGTGTTTCGTTGCGCGCACCAATCAATACCGTTGAAACGGTTGGTCTTTGCAATAACCAGCTCAGTGCGACCTGTGGAACAGTTGCTTGTATTTCATTAGATATATCTTTTAAAACATCGAGTAAATTATAAAGTATTTCCTGCTGGATAGGCGGAGCAAACTGCTCTGTGTCATGTAAACGACTTTCTATAGGCACTGGGTTTTGTCGGTCAAACTTACCTGTTAATCTTCCCCATCCAAGCGGACTCCACACCACAGCACCAATATTCTGATCATGATTAAGTGGCATTAATTCCCATTCATAATCACGACCAATCAATGAATAATAAACCTGATTTGCTACAAATTTTTCATAACCATGTTGACTCGCAATCGACTGCGCTTTCATCAATTGCCAGCCTGAAAAGTTTGAAACACCTATATATCGTACTTTTCCACTACGAACCAAGTCATCCAGAGTTTTCATGAGTTGTTCAAGTGAAGTAAAACTATCGAAATGGTGTAATTGCAAAACATCGATATAATCTGTATTGAGCCTTTCCAAAGACTGCTCCACAGCACGAATTAAATAATTTCGACTAAAACCCACATCATTTGCATTTTCAGATGTTCGGATACTGACCTTAGTCGAAATAATATTGTGATGGCGTTCCTGAGCCAGTGCTTTCCCTAACATACGTTCAGACTCACCATCTGAATACACATCGGCTGTATCAAAAAAGTTTATACCTGCATCCAAACACAGTTTAATCATATGATTCGCTTCATGCTGGCTGGCTTTTCCCCATGCAGAGAATATTTGCCCTTTACCGCCAAAGGTTCCTGCTCCAAAACCAAGTTCAGAAACTTTAAGTCCAGAATTACCCAATAAGTTATATTTCATCTCACACCTGTATATTTAGATATTAAATATACAATAACGATTGTTTATTATTTAAAAAACCAGAATAATCAATAAAGACTTTCCTGTTTTTATTGATAATCAAGATCATTATGAATACTGAAGATTTTCACTTTTTTATCCGTGTTGCTGATCTAGGTTCGATTAGCAAGGCCGCAAAACAGGAAAATATTTCTGTCTCAGTAGCAAGTCAGCGCATACAGCGTTTAGAACAAAGTCTAAACTTACGTTTATTTCACCGTACAACACGTAAAATTAATTTAACCGAGGAAGGTAAAACCTTACTTGATCATGGAAGAAAATGGATAGATGATTTTTCAAACCTGAAAGAAAGTCTTCAGGCTAAAGATAGTCGCCTAATTGGCACACTTAAAATTACCGCTTCAGCAACATTTGGGATACAAATCTTGACGCCTGTTATTGCTGAATTCTCCCTACGCTATCCTGAATTAAAAATTCATCTGGATTTAAATGATCAAAATATTGACTTGATTGAACATGGTATGGATATCGCTATTCGCATAGGAAAACTCAGAGACTCAAGTTTAGTTGCAAAAAAACTTACTCAAAATAAGCGGTTGCTCTGTGCAGCACCTGAGTATCTAGACAGATTTGGCATTCCCCAAACATTGCAGGACTTGAAGCAACATCGATGTATATTACAACAACATGAACAGGGCTTAACCAATATCTGGAATTTTATCAGCCCAAAGGGTGAAAGCTTGTCAGTTGTGATCAATGGTTATTTTATTTCCAATTCTGGTGAAGCAATACGTCAGGCATCATTAAAAGGGTTAGGTATTTCAAATCACTCAGTCTGGCATGTTGAAGATGATCTAAAGTCAGGAAAATTGATTCAGGTATTAAAAGATTATCCTATCGAACCCACTGCGATCTATGCAGTAATTCCAGAAAGATCTCTTGTCCCTGCTAAAGTCCAGACTTTCTTGTCTTATTTACAAAATTATTTTACAAATCGTTATGCATGGTTTGAACTATGACGCTTACCTAAATAAAAAAGACCCAACCTAAGCCGGGTCTTTTTATAACATTCTGTTTTTAATTATTTACCTGGCTTAAAGCTGTCACGTAAATCCAAGATACGGTTAAATACAGGTTTGTCACTTGTATGATCGTATTGATCTGCAACAAAATAGCCTTCACGCTCAAACTGGAAACGTTCTTCTGGCTGAGCATTTGCCAATGCAGGTTCAATCACTGCCTGAACTACTTTTAGTGACTCTGGGTTCAAATGTTTTAAGAAATCATCATCAGCATCAGGAGCTGCTTCTGTAAATAAACGATCATAAATACGTACCTCAGCAGGAATACCCTTAGTCGCAGACACCCAATGAATAACACCTTTAACCTTACGGCCTTCTGGATTTTTACCTAAGGTTGCAGGGTCAATTGAACATTTCAACTCGACGACTTCACCATTTTCATCTTTAATCACTTCATCACATTTAATCACATAAGCATGACGTAAACGGACTTCTCCATCTGGAATCAAACGCTTAAAACCTTTAGGCGGAACTTCCTCAAAGTCTTTACGATCAATATAGATTTCTTTAGACAATGGAATAACACGGTCACCCATATCAACATTTGGATGACGTGCATGACTTAGATCCATATCTTCTGGAAGATTAGTCAATGTAACTTTTAAAGGATTTAATACAGCCATGCCTCTTGCTGCTGTATTTTCCAAAGATTGGCGGATACAGAACTCAAGCATTGCCACATCGACAATACCATCCGTTTTTGAAACACCTACACGTTTACAGAAATCACGCAAACCTTCTGGTGTAAATCCACGACGACGCATACCAACTACAGTTGGCATACGTGGATCATCCCAACCATTTACATATCCGCCTTCAACCAGCTTACGCAGTTTACGTTTAGAAGTAATCGTATAATCAATATTTAAACGACTCGACTCATATTGATGAGGAACGCTTTTTGAATGAACTTTTTCAACGACCCAATCATAAAATGGACGGTGATCCTGAAATTCAAGCGTACAAAGTGAGTGTGTAATTCCTTCTATCGCATCTGATAATGGGTGCGCATAGTCATACATCGGATACATTTTCCACTTGTCACCTGTTTGATGATGATCAGAATGTAACACGCGGTATAAAATAGGATCACGCATATGCACATTTGGAGAAGCCATATCAATTTTGGCACGAAGCACTGCTTGGCCTTCACCAAACTCACCATTATTCATTTTTTCGAAATTTACTAAATTTTCTTCAATCGAAGTATCGCGATATGGAGAGTCCTTACCAGGTTCAACAAAATTACCACGATTCAGCTTGATCTCTTCTGGTGATTGTAGATCAACATAAGCATCGCCCTGTTTAATCAATTGAATTGCCCATGCATGCAACTGGTCAAAGTAGCTTGATGCATAACGAGGTTCACCATTCCAGTTGAAACCAAGCCATTTCACATCATTAGCGATACCATCGACATACTCTTGCTCTTCAGCATCAGGGTTTGTGTCGTCGAAACGAAGGTTACATAAACCCTCGTACTCTTTTGCAATACCAAAATTCAAACAGATCGCTTTTACATGACCTATATGTAAATAACCATTTGGCTCTGGCGGGAAACGGGTAACAACCGTCTGTGTGCGACCTGCTTCCAAATCATCAGTAATGACCTGACGGATAAAATCCAAACCGGGCTGTTGTTCTTGCTGCACGGCATCGACAGGATGATTTTGAGTTGTCGGGGTATTTGGCAGGGATGAAACAACATCATTCGGCTTCATAATGGATAAATCACTTCTATAATAAAAATTAGGACAATAAAAACGCAATTTTGAATTTTTTAACAAAGAAAATAACGTTTTTGCTTGCTATGTAGTTTACAGTTTGCTTATGCTTCTCTCAACCAAAAACCCATGGCTTTTTTTGTCCATGCTTAGGAGATAATGTATGAGTTTTCCTCAAGTCGAATTAAATACCAATAAAGGTCGTATTGTTCTTGAGCTAAATGCTGAAAAAGCACCAAAAACTGTAGCAAATTTTTTAGAATACGTACGTGACGGTTTTTATGACGGCGTAATTTTCCACCGCGTGATCGATGGCTTTATGATCCAGGGTGGTGGTATGGATGAGAACTTCAAAGAAAAAGCAACTCGTGATTCTATCGAAAACGAGGCTGATAACGGTTTGAGTAATGATGTAGGTACGATTGCAATGGCTCGTACTCAAGCGCCTCATTCAGCTTCTGCCCAATTCTTTATCAACGTTAAAGATAACTCTTTCTTGAACCATACTGGCAAAACTGCACAAGGTTGGGGTTATGCGGTATTTGGTAAAGTTGTAGAAGGTATGGAAGTTGTTAACGACATCAAAGGTGTTCGCACTGGCAACCGTGGTTACCACGCTGACGTTCCTTTAGAGAATGTTGTGATCGAATCTGCTAAAATTATTTCTGAATAAAAAAACCTGCTCCCTGACTTTCTTTAGTTTTAAAGCTCTGCTTTAAAACACTACAATGAAAGACAGCAATTCCCTCAGTAATGAGGGAGTTGGGATTTGAAAGGATCTTTAAGTGACCTATCTTTTTATTGCAGATTTGCATTTGTCACCTGAACACCCTCGACTTATTCGGGGGTTTTTAGATTTATTGACAAAATATCAAAATAAAAATACTCAATTATATATTTTAGGTGACTGGTTTAACGCCTGGATTGGTGACGATTATACAGCTCCTTGGTTAGATGAGATTGTTAATGCCTTAAAGCAGTTTAATCAGGCTGGTAACCATGTTTACTTTCAAGTCGGCAATCGGGACTTCGCTCTAAACGAAGTTTTTTTAAATCAATTTAACGGTACACTTCTGCCTGACACTTATTTTCTTCATATCGGAAATAAACAATTTCGTCTTGAGCATGGCGATGCATTATGTACCGATGACATCTCCTATCAACGTTTTAAAAAGATTATACGAAATCCATTACTTATAGCTTTTCTAAGAAAAACACCACTTGGTTTTAGAATTCGTCTCGCCAATGGTTTTCGAAAAAAAAGTACTGAAAAAAAACAAGATAAACCTTATCAAATCATGGATGTCAATCAACAGGCTGTGAAAAAAGCCATGTCAGATATTGATATATTAGTTCATGGACATACCCATCGCCCTCAGATACACGATGTTAATGCGAAACCACGTATCGTATTAGGTGATTGGCGTGAAAGCACTTCGCAGGCCATGATTTTAGAAGTTGATGAATCAGGTAACTGGCAATTCATCCAGTGGAATATTGCGTAATTTCACATTTTTTGTAATCATCAAATAAAATAAAACAATCAGAATAGGGATTATTCGATGAGTGAAAAAAATATTAGTAAGTATTTAAGCTTTGTCCTTAGACATAAACCAGAAATTATAGATTTAAAATTAGACCAGGAAGGTTGGGCGTGTATATCCGATTTACTAGAACGCTCTGAACCTATTCATGGTGTCCAGTTAAACCGCACCCTTCTTCTCAATGTAGTAAAAAATAACGCCAAACAACGTTTCCAAATCTCTGACGACGGTTTAAAAATCAGGGCTGTGCAAGGTCATTCCACAACAACTGTCGATCGAAAGTTTCTGGAAAAGACTCCTCCTGCCTTTCTATATCATGGTACAGCTGAACGTTTTATATCATCTATCCAAAATCAGGGCTTAATCCCTAAAGAACGGCAATACGTCCATTTATCAGAAAGTTTAGATACAGCTCTTGCAGTAGGAGCGCGCTATGGTAAACCCTATATTTTAACAATCCGTACTTTAGACATGCATCAAAGTGGTTTCAAATTTTATCAGGCAGAGAATAATGTCTGGCTAGTTGAAAAAGTTCCCAAATATTTCATTGAACAGTCATGAAATTGCCCAATGTATGTAAACATTAATATCATCCTGCAAAAAATATACAGACTATTCTCAATTTTATAGATTGCTTTCACAAAAAATTATATTTTTTGACAAATTTTCCTAATCAAAATTTAAAATATGAGAATATAATCAGAAGACTTTAAAATATATTTTTAGGTTTCAATATGGATCTGTTAAACGTTTCAAAAACACGTTATACGACTAAAGCTTATGATTCTTCAAAAAAAATTCCTTCAGTTCAGTTTGACCGTTTATTGGAAGTCCTGCGTTTAACTCCCTCATCCATTAACATCCAGCCATGGCACTTTTTTATTGCTGATAATGCACAGGCAAAAGAACGCATAGCAACAGCTCTTGTTGGCAAATACGCCTATAATGCCCCTAAAGTACTGGATTCATCACATACGATTTTATTTTGTACCAAAGCCGATATTACATCCGAGCACTTGGAGCATTTATTACACCAAGATGACATCAGTGGTCGTTTTAAGGATGAAGCTGCAAAGCAAGGACAAAAAGACAGCCGTATCGGTTATGTTGATTATTATAAAAATGAAAAAGGTGATATCTCGCGTTGGGCTGAAAACCAGACATTTATTGCATTAGGGCAAATGCTACTTGCCGCTGGCATTGAAGGTATTGATGCAACACCTATTGGTGGTTTTAATGAGAAAATCATTTCTGAAGAGTTTAAATTAAAAGAACAAGGGCTTATACCTTCTGTACTTTTAACACTAGGTTATCGCAGTGACAGTGATTTTAATGCGAAATTACCTAAGTCCCGCTTAAATAAAGAGGAAATCTTTACTCGTCTGTAATAGCAAATCTGTGGGGAAGCATTTTCTCCACAGCCCTGTTATATTTCCTAACAACTATTTTAATAATATTAAAACAAATATTCTTTTCTTTAGCATATTTTTGTCATATATATTTCTTAGTCAGATGACATATTTGTTGTAGCAATATATAAAACACCAACCTGGATGAAACTACTGGGTGTTGATATGGATCTAAGCACGTATATCACCAACAAGTTTAAGAAGTTTAATGAATATTTAGAAACACACTGGCAAACTCACCCCTATAAGTTTAAAGAAATTCAGACTCTTCTCTTTTTCCAGTCTTATGCCACTCTGGATTTAACTGAACGGTTTGATATTAATATCAAAGAATCCATCGAATACCCGACCTTAAGTTATTATTATCACCGCATTGAAAAATATATAAAAATACCTGCAAAGGAACTCTTCCCCTCTTCTTTTCATCGCCCATATGATCAGATTTTAAATGAATTTAAATATCTAAGCTTTTATCAAGAGCCAGAGGAAATAAGAAAAAAAGTTGAAAACATTTTTGATATTTATCAAAAAATAGCATTGCCTCTTTCTAGTCATCATATCTATCAGGAAATACA
>NZ_OOGT01000140.1 GCF_900323515.1 Acinetobacter stercoris
ATTTAATAAAGCGTTCCCATATATCCATCAAGTACAGAATTTGTTGTGAGGAATAACAAGAATGCGATTTGAAAAATTTACAAACCGCTTGCAGCAAGCCCTTTCAGATGCTCAATCATTGGCAATGGGTAAGGATAATACCGCAATTGAAGGTATTCATATTTTGGCAAGTTTGTTGGAAGAACCTGCCAATGTTAGCCTGTTACAACAGGCTGGTGCCAATTTACGTGATTTGAAACAAAAGCTAGATCAAGCATTAAATGATGCGCCAAAAATTGCCAATCCAACTGGAGATATCAATCTAAATCCTGAAGCTGTAAGAGCTTTAAATCTTGCTGATAGTTATGCACAAAAAGCAGGTGATGAGTTTTTGTCTACAGACTGGGTTTTACTGGGACTGGCTGAAACAGGTGCAACCAAAACATTGTTAAGTGGTGTAGGCGTTACAGCGGATAGCCTACGCAAAGCAATTGAAAATATTAGAGGTGACGATAAAGTCATGAGCAATAATCACGAAGATCAACGTGACTCATTAAATAAATATACCATTGACCTCACAGAGCGTGCGATGGCAGGCAAACTGGATCCAGTGATTGGGCGTGATGAAGAAATTCGTCGTACCATTCAGGTATTGTCACGCCGTACCAAAAATAACCCCGTATTGATTGGTGAGCCAGGTGTAGGTAAAACTGCGATCGTTGAAGGTTTGGCTCAACGTATCGTGAATGGTGAAGTGCCTGAAGGTTTGAAAAATAAACGTGTACTTTCACTTGATTTGGGCTCATTGCTTGCGGGTGCTAAATATCGTGGTGAGTTTGAAGAGCGTTTAAAAGCGGTACTTAAAGACCTTGCAAAACATGATGGTGAAATCATTCTGTTTATTGATGAGCTTCATACATTGGTTGGTGCTGGTAAAGGTGATGGTGCCATGGATGCGGGGAATATGCTTAAACCTGCGCTAGCTCGTGGTGAATTGCGCTGTGTAGGTGCAACGACCTTAGATGAGTACCGTCAGTTCATTGAAAAAGATGCAGCTTTAGAACGTCGTTTCCAAAAAGTTTTGGTAGATGAGCCAAGTGTTGAAGATACCATTGCAATTTTACGTGGTCTAAAAGAAAAATATGCAACCCATCATGGTGTGCAAATTCTGGACTCCGCAATTATTGCTGCAGCGAAAATGTCTCATCGTTATATCACCGATCGTCAATTACCTGATAAAGCCATTGACCTGATTGATGAAGCGGCATCCCGTATCAAAATGGAAATCGACTCAAAACCTGAACCACTAGATCGTCTGGATCGTCGTCTAATCCAATTGAAAATGCAGTTGGAAGCGGTAAAAAAAGATGAAGATGCAGGTAGTAAAGCTGAAGTGAATCATCTTGAAAAACAGATCGAAGAAGTTCAGAAAGAATACAACGATCTGGAAGAAGTATGGCGTGCTGAAAAAACCCTGGTTGAAGGTACAAATAAAGCACAAATCGAGTTGGACAAAGCACGTACTGCATTTGAAAAAGCGCAGCGTGAGGGAGATTGGGCAGAGGCAAGCCGGTTACAATATGGTGTTATTCCGGAGTTGCAAAAACAGCTTGAAGCTGAAGAGGTGGCTGAAGTAAACGAAGAGCCGAAGTTGATTCGTACCAAAGTTACTGAAAATGAAATTGCTGAAGTCGTCAGCGCTGCTACAGGCATTCCAGTGACCAAAATGTTGCAGGGTGAACGTGAAAAACTCCTGCATATGGAAGAGTTTTTACATAACCGTGTTGTAGGTCAGGAAGAGGCTGTGGTTGCTGTTTCGAATGCAATTCGTCGTTCACGTGCAGGGCTTTCTGATCCAAACCGTCCAAGTGGTTCATTCCTGTTCCTTGGTCCAACAGGTGTAGGTAAAACAGAGTTGACCAAAGCACTTGCAAACTTCATGTTTGATAGTGATGAGCACATGATTCGTATTGATATGTCCGAATTTATGGAAAAACACTCTGTTAGTCGTTTAGTCGGTGCACCTCCAGGTTATGTCGGTTATGAAGAAGGTGGTGTATTAACTGAAGCTGTACGCCGTAAACCATACAGTGTGGTGTTATTTGATGAAGTTGAAAAAGCACATCCTGATGTATTTAATATCCTGCTTCAGGTATTAGATGATGGCCGTTTAACTGACTCACAAGGCCGGACAGTAGACTTTAAAAATACTGTGATCGTGATGACATCTAACCTTGGTTCTCAAGATGTACGTGAGCTTGGTGATAGTGCAAGTGATGAAGAAGTGAAGTCTGTGGTGATGAGTGCCGTGTCACATCATTTCCGGCCAGAGTTTATCAACCGTATTGATGAATTGGTGATCTTCCACTCACTTAAAAAATCACAAATCCGTGGCATTGCTGATATTCAACTGGATCGTTTACGTGCTCGCTTGAATGAGCGTGAAGTAGGATTATCCGTAGATGATACTGCCTTTGAAATATTAATCGACGCTGGTTTTGATCCTGTATATGGTGCACGTCCACTTAAACGTGCGATTCAGCAACAGGTTGAAAACCCGTTAGCGCAAAAACTTCTTGCTGGTGACTTTATTCCTGGCGATAAGATTTTGATTAAAGGTGAAGATGGTCATTTGGTTTTTGAAAAAATGAAACTCAATTAAGCATTTTCCATATAAAAAACCTGGCTTCGGTCAGGTTTTTTATGGGCGGATGATCTGCCTTTTGAAATGTTAGTAGTTCCAGATTTACCTGTTATCGGGAAAAACAGCTTATTTATTGCACATCATTTATAATATTGTTAATTTTTTATAAGTAATAATAACAAGGACTCTACAAGATGCGTCAAATAACTTTTAGTATTCGTCCATATTCATTTTTATTTATCGTATGTAGTTTTGGTGCTTCTGGTGTATTTGCTGTTACTCCTTTAGATGAAGAAAGCTTATCTAAACAAACAGACCATTTTGCCAGATTATCACCGATTGTAATATCAGCAGTAAAAGAGGATGCCCAATTACCTTTAGATGAGCAGGTACAGGCGCATGATAAAATTGCTGTTATGAGAGCAGGAAAAGCTCAAGTCAAAAATCTGGAGTCTGGTGTGGTATCAGATTATCAAATTCAGAAGAAAAGCATAGCATTAAAGCCAGCATCAAATGATAAGGTTGTTCCTGTTCAGGTAGATAACAGACCTATAATTTATGAAATCAGTACGACGAACAGTAATATGAGGATTGAAAAACCTGATCATATTACCATCGTTGTCAATCCTAATAATCCATCTCATTAGGGGATGTTAATTCATATTATGTTTTAACACCCCTAAAATTAAGGAAATTGATTAAACTGGGAAATGGGTGATTTTCCAGGCTCTGTGAATTTTCTGATTCCGTTTAAAATCAGGTCCTACAGTTTCATTGGAAATTTCCTGAACGTCAAACGTTGCTTCGATTTCCTCATCCATTTCAAAACCACGGTAGTTATTTGAGAAATACAAGGTTCCATCTGTGGTCAGACGGTTCATGGCACGTTTTAAAAGTGAAACATGGTCACGTTGAACATCAAACGTGCCATAGAATTTTTTGGAGTTGGAAAATGTCGGTGGATCGATAAAAATAAGATCGTATTGTTCGTGACCTTCTTTCAACCATTCAAAACAGTCGCTGGCGAAAAATTGATGTTGTTCATCGGCATGATCAACAGTCAAACCATTGAGTACAAAGTTTTCTTTAGACCAGTTTAAGTAGGTATTGGACAAATCTACACTTGTGGTGCTGGCAGCTCCACCAAGTGCTGCATGTAAACTTGCAGTAGAGGTGTAGCTATACAAGTTAAGAAAATGTTTTCCTTTGGCTTCTTTGGCTATACGTAAACGGATTTGGCGGTGATCGAGGAATAGGCCTGTATCTAAGTAGTCTGTGAGATTGACCAAAATTTTAGCTTGACCTTCCTGAACGATAAAACGTTTTGAAGCGGTACTTTGCTTCATGTATTGAGTTTTACCTTCCTGACGTGCACGTGTTTTGATAAAGATAGCATCACGCCCCAAACCAGTGACAGCACGGATTGCAGCCAATGCTAGATTGAAACGTTTTTTGGCTTTTTCAGGATCAATTTTTTTAGGTGGGGCATATTCCTGAACATGTAGTCTGTCACCATATAAATCAACTGCAACATTAAAGTCTGGCAAGTCAGCGTCATATAAACGCAAGCAATAAATATTGTCTTTAACAGCCCATTTTTTGAAGCCCTGCATATTTTTTTGTAAGCGGTTTGCAAAGTCTTCTGCACCTTCAATAGGGTCAAATTGTTGAGGCTGCCATGTTGCTAAAAATGGCTGGGTAACAGTTGCAGGTTTGATTTCACCAAAACGGATATAGATAGGTAATTTACCATTCATTAAACGTAAGGTTTGAGGTTCATTAAATGCGAGAACATCAGCCTGTTCGATTTGGGATGCAATCACAGCCGCATATTGTTTTGGAAAATTCTTTTGTAAAAGTGCTGATAAGCCTAAATATAAAGCTTTGTTTGAGGCTTTGTCACCTAGACGTTCACCATAAGGAGGGTTAGTGACAATAAGAGCTTTTTTCCCTTCTGCATTAAACTCAGGCCAGTCTGCCAAAGTACGTTCTTCAATCTGTATATGATCGAGTAATGCCTCAAAACCTGCTGCAATAATATTTTGTTTAGTGGCTTTAACCGCTTCCCAGTCAGCGTCAAAAGCATAAAACTGAGGCAAGGGCTGGGTTAAAGCTTCTTGATGGCGTTCTGCTGCTTCAGCCTTGATGGACATCCAAAGTTCATGATCATGACCATTCCAGCCATTGAAACCGAAACGGCGAACTAAGCCAGGTGCACGATCAGTCAGGATCAAAAGTGATTCAATGATAAATGTGCCTGAACCACACATTGGATCAAATACAATATCTGGATTGTACTGTTTTAGCTTTGCCTTCTGTAAAATCGCAGCTGCCAAGTTTTCCTTAATCGGTGCATCAGTCATAAAACGTCTATAGCCACGCTTATGTAACGAATCCCCAGATAAATCCAGACAGTATGTATGTTCAGTTTTACCAGCAAGAACATACAAGGTAATTTCAGGTTGTTTGGTATCAATACTTGGACGGCGACCAACTGCTTCCATAAAGGAGTCAACGACACCGTCTTTGGCACGCAAGGTTGCAAACTGTGTATTCACCTTGATTTCACGCTCAGCGTGTAAACGAATGGCAAATGTGCTTTGGGGTGCAAAAACTAAAGACCAATCAAAGCTGATCGCACCTTCATAAAGCTCTTCTGCGACATCACGGGCATCATGTGTGTGTTCCAACTCATAGGTATGGATAGGTAGCAGAACACGTGATGCAAGTCGTGACCACATACAAATACGATACGCATTTTCAAGTGTGCCTTTGAAAACTAAACGACCAGGGAAACGTTCAACATTTTGAACCCCTAGACTTTCGATTTCCTCGCAAAGTAAGCTTTCAAGTCCATCCGCACAGGTAACCCAATATGTAGAAAGACGTGGTTTTGAAGTCATGCAAATTTCCAAAGGCAGTAAAGCAAACGAACATTTTAACTTATTTTCAACGTGAAAAGGTCAGCGTATATGAATGAGAATGCTTTTTTATATGAAAATTTATCAATATAGGATGTTTGAATAAATCTTGAAAAATGATAACTACACCTCATTTACACAGCATGAATAGAAAATGAAGTACAACAATAATGCTTTGGACACTTTTGCTTTCGATGTTTAGTTTTTCATTATCAATGTCTATTTCACCTGGACCAGTCAATATTACGATTTTATCTAGTGGTTTGAATTATGGTTTTAAAAAGACCTTGCCTTTTATATCGGGTGCGACTATCGGTTTTACTGCCTTACTTGTAACTGTATGTTTTGGACTTTATCAAATTATTGTTTTATATCCTCTGTTGCTTGATTTCATTACTGTTTTTGGCAGTATGCTTTTAGTCTGGATTGGATGGAATATTTTTAAAGCAAAGGGGCAACAGATTACAGTGCAGCAAAATACAAAGATTCCTTCTTTTGTTGAAGGAGCGCTAATGCAATGGCTTAATCCTAAAGCATGGATCGCTGCTGTTGCAGGGACTGCGCTGTTTTCGAGCCAGCATAGTGTCTATTATTTAGCAGTGTTTATTCTGATCTATTTTATTGTCTGTTATTTATCATTGATGGTTTGGGGCGTTTTGGGTGAAAAACTGGCAGATTTTTTAAATCAAGGGAATAGAGCACGAATTTTTAATATGTTGATGGGATTTGCCTTGATTGTAATTTCTCTGGATATGTGCTGGAAGCACTTCATGTAGCAACAATGAGCATGAGTGTCTGGATTGAAAATAACTGGTTGAACCTCATTTAATTTTAGCTGTGTGGTTATTTATTTAAATTTTCAAATGTATAAATAGAAATTTTCCAATTGCCCAAAAGTTCAACTGCCAAAACCGCATAAATATCTGTATAATACGTTAACTTAACGTATAAGGAATCTCTCATGCACTTGGCGGCATTGCATACACCGAGCCAGATTCAACTCAACCGAGATGGTCACCTTAAGCATTTTCTTACCATCGAAGGTCTTTCCAAAGAAACTCTTACTAAAATTCTAGATACAGCCCATTCTTTTATTAATGATCAAAATCAACTGATAACGACCCCCCTATTAGAAGGTCGTACAGTGATGAATCTGTTTTTCGAAAATTCCACACGAACCCGTACAACTTTTGAAGCAGCTGCAAAACGTTTATCAGCAAATGTTCTAAATATTGATATTGCTCGCTCAAGTACTTCAAAAGGGGAAACGCTACGGGATACCTTATGGAATCTTGAAGCCATGGCAGCAGATATTTTTGTGGTGCGCCACTCTTCATCGGGAGCGGCGCATTTTATTGCACAAACAGTTTGTCCTCATGTCGCTATTATCAATGCAGGGGATGGGCGACATGCACATCCGACTCAGGCCATGCTAGATATGTTGACCATTCGACGTGAAACTAAAAGACCATTTGCAGATTTGAGTGTTGCTATTATTGGGGATCTTAAACACTCGCGCGTAGCTCGTTCTAATGTTGCCGCTTTACAGACATTGGGTTGTAAAGATATCCGTTTGATTGGACCAAATACTTTGTTGCCCGTTGGGTTCAATGATTATGGTGTACGTATGTTCAATAAAATGGATGATGGCGTTGCTGATTGTGATGTCATTATTGCGTTACGTATCCAAAATGAACGAATCGAATCTCCTGCATTATCCTCACAATTAGAATTTTACAAGATGTATGGTTTAGATGAACGCCGTCTGGCGCTTGCAAAACCGGATTGTATTGTCATGCATCCTGGACCGATGAATCGCGGTGTCGAGATTGCCTCAAGTATTGCCGATGGACCGCAATCAGTGATTTTACATCAAGTGACCAATGGTATTGCTGTTCGTATGGCAGTGTTAGCACTTGCAATGCAAGGTCAATTGCAAGAAAAAGGTTTAATTGAAGCGATTTCTATTTAAGGGTGGATCACATGAGTATTGTAAAAATTGAAAACGTACGTGTGCTAGATCCAGTCAATAAAGTGGATAGCATACAAACAGTATTTATTGAAAATGGAAAATTAGTCGAAGAATCGCAAAATATTGTCGAAACAATTGATGGCTCGGGTAAGTGGCTCATGCCAACCATGGTTGATCTGTGTGCACGTATGCGTGAACCCGGACAACAGCAGCATGGAACATTACAATCTGAAGGTAGGGCTGCTCGGGAAAATGGCATTTTACATATCATTACCCCACCAGATTCTAAACCGATCGTACAGGACAACGGTGCGCTTATTCATGGTTTGGTGGAAAAAGCCAAACTGGATGGTGGTATCTATCTACAGATTATTGGAGCACAAACTCAAGGTCTAAATGGTAAACAACCCGCAAATATGGGGGGGTTGAAAAAGGGTGGCTGTACTGCCGTTTCAAATGCAAATGCACCATTTGCTGATGATGACGTTGTAATCCGTACGTTAGAGTATGCAGCAGGACTTGATTTGACTGTGGTCTTCTATGCAGAAGAACCTGAAATCGCTAAAGATGGCTGTGTTCACGAGGGTTTTGTAGCTTCACGTCAAGGCTTGCCAATGATTCCTGCAATTGCTGAAACGATTGCGATAGCAAAATATCTGCTCATGATTGAAGCTACAGGTGTACGTGCCCACTTTGGTTTACTATCGTCTGGTGCTTCTGTCGCACTGATTAAGGCAGCTAAAGCAAAAGGTTTACCAGTAACAGCAGATGTGGCAATGCATCAGTTACATTTGACGGAAGAGCTGATTGATGGTTTTAACTCTTTGGCACATGTCCGTCCTCCATTACGATCTGTGCAAGACAAGACTGAGTTACGTCAGGCTGTAAAAGACGGTGTTATTGATGCGATTTGTACCCATCACGAACCATTAAGTGGATCAGCCAAACTGGCGCCATTTGCAGAAACGGAGTCAGGTATTACTGCATTTGATACTTATGTCCCATTTGGTGTAGCGTTGGTAGATGAAGGTGTGTTCACGGCACTCGAATGGGTCGAGAAAGTTACACTTGCACCAGCACGGGTTGCAAATATGCTTGAACGTTGGGAAAATGAATCTGGTCTAGTATTGGTTGATCCAGATTTGGAATGGATTGTTTCTAAAGATACGATCATTTCTCAAGGAAAAAATACTCCACTTTTAAATCAAAAAGTGAAAGGGAAAGTGTTGCGAACTTTTGCTAAATAGTCAAAATAACAATTTATTGTTTATAAAAAAAGCCAGCTTTATCTGGCTTTTTTTAGTAACCGCAATTGTGAAAATGCAACAAAAAAAAATATAAAATTAAAAAATAAAAAACTAGAATTAAATTTAGTCAGTCGAGTAGCTTCAGCACTGTATAACATAACAACAACGACACGGGAGTGTTCATCCTTATGAATATTATAGAGCTATTGAAAGACAAGGTTACATCCAAGCTGTTAGAGGGTGATAATCAGTTTCAAGATGAAAAAATAGGTGCACTTGGTGCATTCTATCCAGTTTTGCTTGCAGTATTAAAATCTAAACCTGAACTGATCAATTTATTGCAACAAAACTTAAACCCGAGATTGGGGGACATTTTCAGTAATCATCAGGAATCCGTAAGCAAATTTTTAGGTCTGGTGGGTGGAGAGGCACCAGCAAAGGAAATTGAAAACACGTTAAACCGTTCAATAACACCAACACTGAATATTCTGGCAGATCAGGCTGGTGGAGATGACAAGCAAGGAATTTTCCAGTTTATTCAGTCACAGTGGGGTAATATTCAGGCAGCATTGCCAGCTTGGGCAACTGCTTTTTTTGCAGCATTAGGATTAAATATCAGTGGCTTAGATCAAAGTTTTTCTGCTGCAACTATTCCTTCAGCTACAGCCACCCCAGCTGAAAATAGCGCTCAAGAGCCGAAAAAATCAAACTGGCTTTTACCGATTATTGCACTCATTATTTTAGCGGCTTTAATTGCATTTTTCTTTAAACAATGTAGTCATAAAGCGCCATCAGCTGGTGCAATGGATACAGCAACTTCGGGTGCTGTTGCTGCATCAACTCAACCTGCCGAGCTGCATTTCAGCACAGGGGGGGATGGCAATGTTGCAAATTGTCAGCTAAATACAGGTAGTCAGTCGCTTATTGATCAGCTAAAAACTCAAGTTAAATCCATTTTTGGAGTAGAAAATTGTCAAGCCAGTGCTGATCAGCAATATTCAGCTGATTTCCCTGATCAAAATGCGATTGAGCAGGTACTTGCTAAAGTTAAGGGACTTCCAAATGTATCTCTAGCATGGATTGGTAATCAGCTAACGGTTCAAGCAGGGGATGCTACCCAAGCTCAGAAACTGGTTGATGATATCAAAGGGCTACTTCCTAACACACAAGTGACAGCGGTTCAATCTGCTGATACTGCAGCTACAGATAGCAATGCAGGTAATTCTAAAGCGGATGAAGCTTTATCAAACATTAAGGCTGATCAGGTAAATGTCAATGACATTGCGGCAGCACTTAATCTTCAAGTGATTAACTTTGCAACGGGTTCAGCCGATATCCCCGCTGAGAATAAAGCAATTCTAGATAAAGCGGCAAATCTGATCAAACAGGTACCTGATGCAAAACTGGTTGTGAAAGGTTTCACGGATAACGTTGGAAATCCTGCTTCAAATAAAACATTATCTGAAAAACGAGCAAAATCAGTTGCTGATTATCTGGTGAGTAAAGGTGTTGGGGCCTCTCAATTAACAGCACAAGGGTTTGGTGAAGAAAATCCAATTGCGGATAATGCGACAAAAGATGGTCAATTTAAAAATCGTCGTATTGAGTTTGAAGTATCCCCTTAAGTATTTAGCAGTCTTTTAGGATATTGCCAAAAAAGATCTCATTCGTGAGGTCTTGTTTTATTTAGCCAATTGAATTATTTTATTTTTTTGTTTTAATACCCTGAAAA
>NZ_OOGT01000101.1 GCF_900323515.1 Acinetobacter stercoris
TGTCTAAACATTCCAGCTACTTAATCATTATCATATTTGTGATGATTGCTTATACTTTTTATTGGAAAAACACACCTGACTCTGCAGAAAAAAAACAACATAATGCAATTTTCTGTAACGTCATTCGTAAAGAAAACGCTGTTTTAAATGAACAGGATTTACTCTACTCATTTCAATTTTATTTCAACAACAGTACACCTATGTACGCTTATCATAAGCCAAAGTTTTATGAAAAATATGGGCAACACATTATTCAAAATTATTTAAAGCTTTCACCACAACAACAAAATAGAGCAAAGTCGGATTTTGACATATGTTTGAGTATGCTTTAATTTTTCACACTAAGAACTTAGATACTACTGACAATTTTATAAATGGATATCGAAATCAGAAAAATAAATCCAGATACAGATCTGGATGCAATGCATGTTTTAACTGAACAACTTGGCTATCCAACAACACTGGAAAATTTTAAACTGCGAATACAGCAACTCTACCAACACTCGGACTATCACACTTTTGTCGCGATCTATCTTCAAAAAGTGGTTGCTTATATCGGTTGCATTAAACAATATGCATGGGAAACTGATGGCTGTTTTTTCCGAATACAGGCGCTGGTAGTAAATCAGGATTTTAGGCAAAAAGGTATCGGAAAAAAATTAATCGGGTATGTTGAAAATCAAGCAATGATCCACCAAGCTCACTATTTAATCTTAAATAGTGGTAATCGACCTGAACGTGAAATTGCACATAAGTTCTATATTAATCTGGGCTTTGAGGCAAAATCCACAGGCTTTCGCAAAACATTAGCGCAAGATGCATAAGTCAAAAAAATCGCTTTAACACTATAAATTTAAAAGTTTTTTTAAAGTTAATACGAAACATTTAACAAAATTTAGTCATCATTTATGAGCAAAGCTTCCCAAACCCTGTTTAAAACAGGGAATCTTGATCAATTTAATATCATAAACTGCTTTCAAGATATTCCCTCCTTTTAAAGGAGGGGCATCGTGGATTTAAAGGAACTGAGTGAATAGCATATCCTTAACTATAACTATGCCTCTAAATGCCTAATAAATTTTACCGCTTGTTATTATAAATCTGATCAAAAGTTGCACCATTCACAAAATGTGTTTGCTGCGCTTTCGCCCATCCACCAAAAACTTCATCGATAGTAAAAGTTTTGAGTTTAGGAAATTGTGTCTGATATTTAGCAAGCACTTGAGGGTTACGTGGACGATAGAAGTGACGAGCAGCCATATCCTGACCTAAAGGAGAATATAGATAATTGATATAACCTTTTGCTAGCCATTTATTGCCGTTTTTATCTACTGTTTTATTAACGATGGCAACTGAAGGTTCAGTCAAAATGGAAATAGATGGATAAACAATATCAAATTTGTTGCCTAAGCTTTTTTTACTCATCAAAGCTTCATTTTCCCAAGTCAACAAAACGTCTCCAATTCCACGTTCCGCAAATGTAGTCATGGAAGCACGAGCTGCAGAGTCCATCACTTTTACGTTATGGTACATTTTGCCAACAAAATCACGTGCTTTAGCATCACTACCATTTGGCTGTTTCAGTGCATATCCCCAAGCAGATAAATAAATCCAGCGCGGTAATCCACCAGTTTTAGGATTAGGGGTAATAATCTGTACACCTGGTTTAACCAGATCACTCCAGTCTTTGATATGTTTTGGATTACCTTTACGAACCATAAAAACAATGGTTGAAGTATAAGGTGCAGAATTATTTGGAAATTGTTTTTGCCAATTTGAATTGATTTGTCCAGATTTAACGATTTCATTAATATCATTTGCCAATGCCAAAGTCACAACATCAGCTTTTAAACCATCAACCACAGCACGAGCCTGCTTACCAGAACCTCCATGTGATTGTTTGAAATCAATTGTTAAACCAGTTCGCTTTAACCAATATGCGCCAAATGATTTATTGAATTCATCATAAAATTCACGTGTAGCATCATATGAAACATTAAGAAATTGACGATCTGCTGCCTGAACAGTATTTGCTACAAAAGCAAGACCGGTAGTCAACACCACAGCACTCACGAAAGATTTAAACTGAAATTTCATTGTTCAAATAAAGAAATGTTAAAAATTGTTCCCACTATATGAAATAAACTCATAAAGCACAATGATTCACAGCACTTCATGTAATTTAGAGTTTTTTATAAATAGAATCTAACTTATTAGAATTTAATATAAATTCATTCAAAAATGTGATTTAGTCTTTTTATATATGTTTTTGTGTATTCCATATGAAAGAAACGAATAAATCATGTCCCGTTTCTTTCATGCGTTTCGAATCAAGATAAATTACTTTTTCTCACTCGAAATCTGGTCATAAATCGCACCATTCACAAAATGAGTCTGCTGTGCTTTTGTCCATCCTCCAAAGACTGCATCAATGGTGAATAATTTGATTTTTGGAAACTTATTTTTATATTTTGCAGCCGCTGCCGCATTACGTGGACGGAAATTGTATTTTGCGGCCAGATCCTGCCCTAAAGGCGAATATAGATAATTTAAATATCCTTTAGCCAAATTACGATTTCCATCTTTATCAACAGTTTTATCTACGATTGCCACCGAAGGCTCTGCCAGAATCGAAATAGACGGATAAATAATCTCATATTTGTCTTTACCTAAACCTTGAGTTGCAAGTAATGCTTCATTTTCCCATGAAAGAAGTACATCACCGATTCCCCGTTCTGCAAACGTAGTCAAAGAGCCTCGTGCACCAGAATCTAGAACCTTGACATTCTGATAGAGTTTTTTCACCAGTTCACGTGCTTTTACATCATTTCCCCCGGGCTGTTTCAGTGCATATCCCCACGCAGAGAGATAAATCCAACGTGGTGCGCCACCTGTCTTGGGATTTGGGGTAATAATTTCTACACCTGGTTTAACCAGGTCATTCCAGTCTTTAATATTTTTTGGATTTCCCTTACGAACTAAAAATACAATCGTTGAAGTATATGGTGCAGAATTGTTAGGAAATTCTTTTTGCCAATCTTTTTTAATTAGTCCTGCTTTCACGATCTCATCAATATCGTTTGCTAAAGCCAACGTTACAACATCAGCCTTCAACCCATCGATGACCGAACGTGCCTGTTTGCCAGACCCACCATGCGATTGCTTAAAATCGACATCCTGCCCCGTTCTTTTTTTCCAGAATGCACCGAACTTTTGGTTATATTCTTGGTAGAATTCACGTGTTGGATCATAAGAGACGTTTAAAAACTCTTTCGCAGCAAAACTATTTACACTTGAAAATCCAATTAAACCCACTAAACTTGCAAAAAATATTTTTTTCATTTATTTCACATTTTCTCAATAATTTTGCACACTATATTTTTTATTTTTAAAATTAACAATCAATCACTTATATAAATTATTGCGATTTAATTCTCTTTTTTGAATATCAAAAAATCAACTATTTATAGAATATAATAATGATAATTTTTTTAGCATTATTTCTGTAACATTTTTAGTGAATAATAGTTAAACACCAGTTTCTCCAATCTTTCTACATTATTTATTGCTAAATATGTATAAATTGATACAAAGATTGTTTTTGCATCGAAACTTGTTTATGCTGTATAAAAAGTGTGATCCATTTATACATTTTTGTAGTATTTAATGTATGGAGTGGGTGATAAAACAATAAATACCCATCATTCGGGGAGTGTATGGAAATGTATAGTCATTTGATTAAGGCATTTGGTCTAAGTATTAGCCTAATGTTAGCTGCACAGGTAGGACATACCGCTGCGATTAAAGATACCAACAAACCTGTGAATTCTAGTGTTGTTAATAAACAATCACCTATAGAAAAAGCATTGAACCAGCAAAAGCGTGGCGAAAATAATGGTGTTAACGATGAATTAAAAATGTTAACAGCATTAAAAAATGCTCCGACTCAAAATTTTCTTGCTGAGCAAAATCAACGTTTTTCACGCTTTATTCAGGCACTATTTCAGCCTCACTCTTCATCTTAAACTATATATAAGTTCTTCTCCCCAAAAGAATTTTCAAAGTCCAGTTGCATAATGGTGAAATAGCCCTTAAGCAATTGGGCTTTTTCGTTATAATAGTTGTCAATTTAGATTCTGATTAATATTTATTATGAAAGTTCGTACTCGTATTGCTCCATCTCCTACTGGTTTTCCACATGTAGGAACAGCTTTTATTGCGCTGTTCAATTTATGTTTTGCCAAACAGCATGATGGTGAGTTTATCTTACGTATTGAAGATACTGATCAATTACGATCTACTCCAGAATCTGAAAAAATGATTTTAGACTCATTGCGCTGGCTCGGTCTAGACTGGTCTGAAGGACCTGATGTTGGTGGGCCGCATGCACCCTACCGCCAATCTGAACGTATGGGTATTTATAAAAAATATGCAGAAGAACTGGTTGAAAAAGGACATGCATTTTACTGTTTTGCAACGGCTCAAGAACTAGATGAAATGCGCACTGAACAACAGGCACGTGGAGAAACTCCTCGCTATGATGGTCGTGGTCTGAAGCTTTCTCAAGAAGAAGTTGCCCGTCGACTTGCTGCAGGTGAACCACATGTCATTCGTATGAAAGTCCCATCAGAAGGCATATGCAAATTTGATGACATGCTTCGTGGCGAAGTAGAAATTCCCTGGGCACAGGTAGATATGCAGATTCTACTTAAAACTGATGGCTTGCCAACCTACCATTTGGCAAATGTAGTAGATGACCATCTAATGCAAATTACCCATGTCATCCGTGGTGAAGAATGGATTCCTTCAGCTCCAAAACATCAGTTACTTTACAAATATTTTGGTTGGGACATGCCAGTGCTTTGTCACATGCCATTGCTGCGCAATCCAGATAAATCAAAGTTATCAAAACGTAAAAACCCGACATCAATTAATTATTACCGTGACATCGGTATTCTTCCTGAAGCTCTACTCAACTATTTGGGGCGCATGGGCTGGTCTATGCCTGATGAACGTGAAAAGTTTACTTTAGCTGAAATGATCGAGAACTTTGACATCAAACGCGTATCACTTGGTGGTCCTATTTTTGATGTCGAAAAACTGAATTGGTTAAATGGTCAATGGATTAAGGCACTTACTCCTGCCGAATTACTTGATACCATTTTGAAATGGCAAGGTGACCGCAGTAAACTTGAAGATATCGCAGCAGCAATCCAGCCACGAATCAATCTGCTTTCAGAGGCAGTCAATTGGGCTGGGTTCTATTTCAATCAATTTCCTCAAATCACCAAAGAGCAATTTGAAAGTAAAAAACTGACGGAAGAACAGGTACGCCAAAGCTTACAATTTGCGATTTGGCGTTTAGAAAGCATGTTCACGTGGAATAATGACACTGTAAGTCAAACTCTAATGGATTTGGCGAATCAGATGGGTATTAAACTACGGGACTTTATGCCGACATTCTTTATTGCGATTGCTGGTTCAACCAGCTCCACGCCAGTAATGCAATCGATGGTGACCATCGGTCCCGATCTCACATTTGCACGTCTACGTCACGCACTTGAAATCGTTGGCGGCCCGAGTAAAAAAGAAGCGAAAGTTTGGGAAAAACTCAATGAAAGCCTGAAATTGCCGAAAAATGATGCAGTTGATGAAGCTTAATTAATTTTTTTATTGACGTATGAGCGGAATATCCATAATATTGCGCTCACACAAGCTGGGGTCATAGCTCAGTTGGTAGAGCGCTACAATGGCATTGTAGAGGTCAGCAGTTCGATCCTGCTTGGCTCCACCATATTAGTTTCACCTTTGTGTATGCCTCATAAGTCCCCATCGTCTAGAGGCCTAGGACATCGCCCTTTCACGGCGGTAACCGGGGTTCGAATCCCCGTGGGGACGCCAGATTCAAAAAAGCCACTGTACTCAGTGGCTTTTTTATTGCGTTGAATTTAGTTATACAATGAATTGTTATAGAATTACGAAAATTGAATTTTGGAGTTGTAATGCAATACCGTTGCCCAAAATGCCAAAGCGCTAAGATTATGCCGCTTAGTAATGGTACAAATGTTGTTAAACCTGTTGTGCCTAAAAGTTTAGTTATTCTCATTCCTGCCTTATTTATTCTATTATTTTTGGTAGTACTTAGTATTGGAATGTGGATTTTTGGTAATGGTGCAGGTCCTACACTTCAAATTGCGACTGTTGTAATTTTTGTAATTTGCGTACTTGCAGGTTTGATGTTCTGGCGTGATCTGCCTAATTTTAAAATTTCAATGCAGAATTTCATGAATTCAAACAAAGACTGGAAATGTCGTGACTGCCACCATGAATGGCATGTCTAATCGTATTCATAACTGGATCTTTAATTCAAAATAATATGAAAAAGATTGCAGTAAGCCTGCAATCTTTTTCATTATAATTAAATATCAATGCTCAATGCTGATGCACATTTCGAGATTTATTTATATCGGAATGCCCATGTGAATCATGATTATCTTCCGCATGCTCATGAGCATGTGCCATACACGCATCATCCTCAATTTGTAATGTGACCTCAGTGATTCCATGCTGATGTGTCAGCATTTCCACTGCTTCACGGTACAATACATTCCGATCTGCACAAGGAGCTAGCAAATGTACTGTTAAGTGTACATTTTTAGAAGTAATTGCCCACACTTTTAATTGGTGAATGTTTTCCACACCATTTAAAGCCAGTAGATCATTCCTTAACTCTTCAATATCAATTTCATCAGGTACCCCCTCTAACAAGATGTTGATACTCTGTTTTAAAAGCACCCACGCTCTAGGAAGTACCCAAAAACCAATCAAAACAGCAATCAGGGTATCAATCCATACCCAGCCTGTGAAATAGATGATAGCTGCCCCAATAATCACACCTAATGAACCAAGCGCATCACTTAAAACCTCTAAATAAGCACCTTTAACGTTCAGACTGTCTTTAGAGCTTGAAAACAAAATCGACATCGAAATCAGGTTAATGACAAGACCAATCACAGCAACAATCAGCATACCTGTACTATGGATTTCAGGTGGCGTGCTAAAACGTCGATATGCCTCATATAGGATATACATTGCAACAATAAATAACATGGATGCATTAAACAATGCCGCCAAGATTTCAAAACGCTGATAACCAAAGGTTCGCTTATCATCTGCTGGCATTTTGCCAATTTTAATGGCAACCAATGCAATTGCCAGTGCAGCAGCATCAGTAAACATATGTGCTGCATCAGAAAGTAGTGCCAAGCTTTGAGTGATAAAGCCAGCTACGACTTCCACAATCATAAAGGTTGTTGTTAGTATCAATGCAAATGTGAGTTTTTTTACATTGCTTTCAGTCACTACAGCATGACTATGGTCATGCCCATGATGCCCACTCATTGGTAGACTCCTTTATAGCTGAGCTGATTTCTTTAAGATCAGCTCATTTTTATAGTTACAACTGATTTATTTCATCTTATTTACTTTAGATATTATGCAATATCACATAAAAAAGATGTTGTGATGCGTTATGAGTTATGTGGTAGTTCTCGATTCCCTACATTCATCCAGCGATATAAAACAGGAATCACGATCAGGGTCAGTAAAGTGGAAGAAATAATTCCACCAATGACAACTGTTGCTAAAGGACGCTGCACCTCTGCTCCAGTCCCTGTTGCCAAAGCCATAGGAATAAAGCCGAGAGAAGCTACGAATGCTGTCATCAACACAGGTCTCAACCTTAAAATTGCACCACTCCATGTTGCCTGATGAACATCCAGATGAGTTCTAAGTTCCTTGATAAATGTCAGCATCACTAAACCATTCAGTACAGCCACCCCCGAAAGGGCAATAAAGCCGACGCCAGCAGACATTGAAAGTGGAATATCTCTCAACCAGAGTGCAATCAGACCACCTGACAATGCAAAAGGAACACCTGTAAAAACCAACAGACTTTCTTTGGCATTATGAAAAACAGCCATGAGTAAAATAAAGATCGTGATCAGAGCAATAGGAATCACGATCTGCATGCGCGCTTTAGCCGATGCCAGATTTTCATACTGACCACCATAAGTGAGCCAGTAACCACTTGGCAAAGGCTGGTTATTAAGTTTCTCATGCACTTCCGAGACAAAAGAACCCAGATCTCGCCCTTCAACATTCGCCGTTACAACCACACGACGCTTTCCATCTTCGCGGCTCACCTGATTAATCCCTAAAATATTTTCGACTTTAGCTACGTCTTGCAACTGGATTAATCCTCCATTTGGGATCTGTATTGGCATAGCTGCAATTTGCTCAGGCGTTCTTTGAGCATCATCCAGACGGATCACAAAATCAAAACGACGGTCACCCTGTAAAATTTGTCCAACACCTTGACCACCAACACCGCTTGCCACAATGTCCTGAATAGCGCGAACTGAAAGCCCGTATTGAGAAGCAAGGCTTTTATCAATATCTACATTAAGCAAAGGTAAACCCGTTGTCTGTTCAACATTAACCGCTGTAGCACCTGAAATTGACTGGATCTGGGTTGCAATTTTTTGCGCCTCACGATTAAGGACATCCATATCATCACCAAAGACTTTAACTCCCAAATCACTACGCACACCAGAAATTAACTCATTAAAACGCAGCTCAATCGGCTGTGAAAATTCACTGTTATTTCCAGGGATAGTTGCCAGAAATGCTTGCATGCGTGTACGTAACTCATCAATGCTTTCCTTCGGATTTTTCCACTTCTCACGGGGGTTGAGTAAAATCACACCATCAGAAATGTTAGGAGGCATAACATCAGTTGCAACTTCTGCTGTACCAGTACGAGCAAATATTGCTTTGATTTCAGGAAATTCTTTTAATAACAGTTTTTCTGTATTTTCCTGCATTCGTAAAGACTGCTCTAGACCAGTACTTGGTGAACGCATCTGTTGAATGGCAAAGTCACCCTCGCTCAACTGCGGTGCAAATTCACTACCTATTTTTGAAGACAGCGCAGCAACTAGAAATAAAATACAGACGACCAAGGTGATGACAAAAACCCTAAACTGATAAGCCACATCTAAAATCTTTGCATACTTCTGCTTCAACCAGATCATCCATCGACTTTCTGTTTCTTTAACCTCACCTGTTACAAATAATGCGACTGCTGCAGGAACAAAAGTCACCGATAAAATCATTGCTCCAACTAAAGCAAATACAACTGTTGCCGCCATCGGATGAAATAATTTTGCTTCAACACCTGTCAAGGCAAAAATCGGGAAATACACAACCAGAATAATCAACTGTCCAAAAATAAGAGGTCTACGTGCTTGTTTTGCCGCGAAAAACACCTCTTTAAAACGTTCACTGGATGTTAATAATCGACCTTTTTTATGTTGTGCCTCAGCCAACCTGCGGATACAGTTTTCAACAATGACCACAGCGCCATCAACAATAATACCGAAATCCAGTGCCCCCAAACTCATTAAATTGGCACTGATTTTTTGTTCTGTCATGCCCGTAAGCGTAAATAACATGGACAATGGAATCACGCATGCAGTAATCAGTGCGGCACGAAAATTCCCGAGAAAAACAAACAAAATCACGATAACCAGAATCGCGCCTTCAACCAGATTTTTCTGTACTGTCTTGATCGCTCTTTCCACCAAATCTGTACGATCATAAACTGTTTCAATGACGACACCTTTGGGTAATGATTTCTGGATTTCTTTGATTTTGTGATCAACAGCCAGTGCAACTGTTCGGCTATTTTCACCCATCATCATCATGGCAATCCCCAAAACGGTTTCCGTACCGTTATAGGTTGCTGCTCCTGTTCTTAAATCATGACCAATAGAAACAGTCGCCACATCCGAAACACGAACAGGAAAGCCGTTTTTGGTGCTCACAGTAATATTTTTGATATCCTCAACACTTTTTAAAGTCCCTGGAATCCTCACTGTCAATTGTTGTCCATTATTTTCAATAAAACCCGCACCACGATTTTCATTATTCTGCATCAGAATATTTTGCAGATCAGTAATCGGGATTTGCAATTGCTGTAAGCGTTTCAAATCAGGTGAAACCACATAGGTTTTATTAAATCCACCGATACTATTTATTTCAGCAACGCCAGCTACACGTTGTAGTTGAGGTCTAATCACCCAATCCTGTATTTCCCTTAGATCCATCGCTGTATAAGGTGTTCCATCAGGCTTCCGGATATCTGGATCAGCCCTGACAACCCATTGATAAATCTCTCCCAAACCAGTTGAAATGGGAGACATGACTGGTGTCGTATCATCAGGGAGCTCTTCCTTAACTTCTTGCAAACGCTGATTGATCAGTTGCCTAGCCCAATAGATATCCGTACCATCTTTAAACACAACTGTGACTTGTGATAAACCATATCGAGATATAGATCGGGTTTGCTTTAGATCAGGAATACCCGCCATTGCTGTTTCAATGGGATACGTAATCCGCTGTTCCATTTCAAGCGCAGTAAAACCATTGGCTGTAGTATTAATCTGTACCTGAGTATTAGTAATATCTGGTACAGCATCAATCGGAAGTTTTTGGTAGCTCCAGATTCCTACAGCAATCCATGTAATGATAAATAACATCACCCAGATGGCATTATTGATTGAAAACTGGATCAAACGATCAAACATACCTTCTGGTTTAGGTAAGCTTGGTTCATTTTCTGAATGTGGTGATTGGGAGTTAGTGTCCATGGCTTGCTTCTCCTTTCTCCAGTTCAGATTTCAGCAGAAAACTTCCTTGGGTCACATATTGTTGCCCCTCAGAAACACCTGATTTGACTTCTACCCATACGCCATCACCTGATAATTGTCCCAACTCAACAGGTACTGCCCGAAACTCAATATTCTGGTTTTTTGCTTGCGCGATAAAAATGGCATCTTTACCCTCAATCTGCTGAATTGCAGATTTTTCCACTCGCAATGCCTGAGTCGAACTATTTTTTCGCAATTTGACATTGACCATCAAGTTTGGACGCAGCTCTGTCTCCGTAGACAACACTTTTGCACGAACTTGTAAGCGTCCAGTTTGCTCATCAGCCTGTACATTTAAGTTCTGGATTTGTACCTTAAAAAAATGACCTGTCTGTAGGGACTGAAATTCAACCATCTGACCAGGTTGGATCGAAGCATATTCAGCACCTGGAACAATGAACTCCAGCCATAACTGGTCTAACTGATCTATCGTAAAAAGCTGAGTTGCTAGCTGTACATTTTCACCGACAACCAGATCTTTACTGCTAATGACTCCAGAAATAGGTGCGGTAATCACATAACGCCCATTAGACCCATGACTTACCCCAAAGGCAGCTAAACGTGATTTTGCAGCCCTCACCTGAATTTCAGCCTGTTTAAAAGCATTGTAACTACGCTGATAATCCTGCTTTGCAGAAATGCCTTGTGACCACAACTCCTTTTCCCGAGCATAATCTTGTTGAGCCAACTGCAAATTGGTTTGCGCCACACTTAAATTTGCTTGCTGATCAACCAGATCCGGAACCAATAAACTTGCTAAAACCTGCCCTTTCTTAACCTGCTGTCCGAGTTCAACATTTACCGATTCCACTCTGCCTGCAAAACCTGGAGAAACATGGGCTTGCCGATCTGTATTTACAATCAATCTTGCTGGATACGATGAAGCCTGTATGATCTCACCCATAGCAACCTTTGAAAGCTTTAAACCCTGCTCAGCCATCTGTTTAGCAGTCAAAGAGAGTATCTCCTCTTCAGCATGAGAATCCTCCTGACCTTCAGATTCACCTTTGCTGTGCCCATGCTCATCACTTTCACTTGAGGTATTTTTTTTATCTTTGGAAGATAGTAATAGTCCGATCACAACAAAAGCCGTGATAACTAAAGTTATGATAATAAGAACATTCTGAGATACTTTCCCGCTTTGATTTTTTATTGTTCTCATATTATTCTCCTCCAATTACAGGTAATGCTTGTATGTTTTGCCCCAGCTTTTCATTAATTTGATTCAGTGCATCTTTTGCAGTAATTTTCTCAGGTGAAATACCGATACTCATACTCTCAACCCGAATCGCTTTTTCCCATGCATCCTTTAAAATCTGAACCCGCCTTAATCTGATTTCCTGTAACTGTTGAGTTGCTTGCTGAACATCCGATACAGCAAACTTCCCAGCCTTAAAACCCTCCAAGGTTTTATGTTGTACCCCTGTCACAAGCGGAAGCTGAACTTTCTGTACTTGCTGAAACTGCTCACTCAGCTTTTCTAGCTCATACAAAGTATTGTTTACTTTCAAACGATTTTGCTGCTGATAAAATGCCTGTTGTCGATCCAGTAAATCCTGTTTAGCTTTCGCTATATGGATACTATATTGATTACGATTGAAAATATTTAACGGAATCTCAACACCGAGAAGTAACTCATTTTCAGATCTATTATCTTGAGAAGATGTCCGTTTAACTCCTGCCGACAATGTAGGGTTTGGGCGTGCTTGGGCCTTAAGAAAGTCAACATTTGCCTTACTTTCAGCAATCTGTAACGCCAAAGATTTTTCCGAAAAATTGTCACTTAAATATTGTTGAACTGTCTGAGCAGTTTCCAAGGGCCATATCGCACCTGAACTTTGTTCAGCACTGATCTCAAGTGACGACTCTCCCCACAACTGGCTTAAATCACGCTGTGCTATTTGTAATTGCAATTCAGCCTGATTAAAAATACGTTGATTTTCTGAATGAGTGATTTTGACCCGGTCCAAATCAACCTGAGCAAGATTTCCAGCTAAATAACGTTTCTCAGCAGCTTGCAAGTTCTCCAGACTGGTTTGTAACTGGGCAAATACAACATCGCGCTCAACTTCTGCAATCGCTAACTGCGACCAGAGGTATTTAACAACGAGTTCCAGTTCAGCCTGATAGATACGTTGTTGTAGATTAGATTGTTCACTTGATATTTCAGCTAACTTTTTCTTCGCATTTCGCTCACCAAAAATATCCAGCTTTTGCGAAACAGCAATATTCAGTTCTTTATCCTGCTTCGATTTAAAGCCTGTTTGATCTATGGATAAACTTGGATTTATCCACAGTTTGGCTTGTTTTTTGTTCGCTGCAACAATTTCATGCTGTGCATCCCATAGTCCCTGACTTGCTTGATAGGCTTTCACTTTTTGAATACTTTGTTGCAAATTCAAATTCTGCTTTGGTGCCGCATGCACCCAAACAGGTATAGCCATAGCAGTCAGTACCATGGTTTCCAGTAAAACACCTGAAAAAGAGTTTACTGATCTAGCAACCGTTCGTTTGAATAACGGCTTAATTAAGTTTTTTATTGACATGGTTATGCCCCACTCTGTTTTATTAAACGAAGTGGTGGGCTTATTTTTGGCTACCCCACCTTATAGCGGGGATAAAACAGGCGGAGGATTATTGAGAAATAAATGAGGAGACTGGTATAAATTTTTCCAGTCAAAATCTTGCTGAATCTGATGTGTTGCAAAAACTGGCTCTACAGCGTCCTTGCGTACCTCAAGCACGATAAAATGAGCAAATGATGGCAGGTGATCACTATGATCATCAACAATATCAAATTTAAATTTGACATGTTTCGCTGTATTAGAATCTGCAGATTTTGAATTATTACTTAAATCATTTATACGACAACCTAAAGCTTCATGGTGTCCAAAATGATGATTTGAGATCATATTTGATGATGTTTTTACACTTGTTTCATGACCACAAAAAACTGCTGCTACGTTCCAAAAGCTTTGAAACATAAACAAACTTAACAAGATGGTAATCAACAAGCGAGATTTTTTCACAAGATTTTGCTCGAAGTTCGAACCAAGTGACTATAGCAATGAATATGCACGTAATAAAATTACATTCTCAGCAAATATTGAAATTTCTTTAAATAATTACGTATTTACATGCTTTAATATACAAAGTTGTACATTTTACTGTTGAC
>NZ_OOGT01000094.1 GCF_900323515.1 Acinetobacter stercoris
TTCTCAGATAAATATATTGAGTTATTTAGGACAGCATCAAGTTTATATCTTATTCTTGCATCGTACGGTGAATAAACAATGTATTCAGCAATGCGATTCCACTAGCAACACTTTTAACCATCACTACAGTACTTTTGAAAAAAGCTTTATTTAATCACTTTAATTTATTAGCCAGTCAGCAAATCCTACCCAGGTTTACTGGCTCTTTATTCTTGTTCCAACGATAGCCTCAGATCAGAAAACCACTATCAGACACATGTGCTTTTAACTATTTTCCCAAGCCAGATATCTAAACAGCAAAACCTTCAGCATGTGATATTACAGATCGTTGACTAAAACTCATGTCATCAAAAAGAGAGATTTTTATGTTGTATAAAACAACATTTAACTGATTATTTTCAATTGTATCTTTACGGTCATTGGTTAGTTTTTCAATATAATCAGCAATATGTGATGGTGGTAGTACATTGTCATCGTAGAGTTTGGCTTCTAAATAATGGATAATGTCCTGAATTAAGAACTCAACACTCTTTTTTAATTGCAAATCTATTTCAGACTGTGCAAATTGCTTTAAATCCAGTAGGTTAATTCCCAGGCGAATATCATGCAAAATATGAGTATCTTCATATAAGTTTTTCTTTGCTGGATCTTTAACCCTTGGGAGTAAATGGTAAACTTTATCCAACATACGATTGATAAAATTTTCACGCTCTTGCCAATATTTCTTACTTGAAAATTGGCGTTGAACTGTTGCAATAATATCTTTTAAAGCATATCGCTCTATCTGACTTGCAACCCATTGTGGATTCTTTGAACGTAATGCATACATCATGAATATTGCAATACTGATTCCTAAGATCGAAGCCAAGCCACCGTTCAGTGTAAACAAAAAATCACTATGGTATTCATTCTTTAGACCTAGTAACGAAGCCAGATTAATTGCCAAAACCATGCTCATAAAAGCTTTACTTGGAACAGTCATAAATAGCCCTAAAATAATAAACACTGGGGCAATAACTAAAATTAGCATTTCATAACTATTTATACCAGGTAAAACCATAACAGAATAGAAAATCACGATTGCAACGGCGATGACAGTACTTTGCATAAAAAGTTTTAATGGTGGTAAAGCACTATCAAAAGTAGCAAACAGTGAACATGCAATAGCAGCCATCATAGGCATAGAGGAAGAAGCATTATCCCAGCCACAGACGATCCAGAGTAAACTTGTAAGCATGACTGATAAAAATAATGTAAAAGCAGACAACAATGCTAACTTCTGATCAACAAAATAATGTTTTTTAGGTGCTTTTTCTGATTTTGAAAACTTATCTTTATGCAAATTATCTTGTAAAACATGTACCTTGTGCATGAAATGTGTCAATTCTTGCAATCGGATAATTAAAGCATATAAGGCAACATTCAACTGATCTGATTGTTTTTGAGCATATTGTTTTTTTTGTGTTTGTATATCTGCCTTGATTTGATGAAATTCATTTACATTTTTTTTATCAGTTGACCAACTTTGTAAGCGGTTAAATATATCAAGCAATTGCTGAGGGATATTTTTATGCCCAATTAAATTAATCCTTAAATAAATTGAATCTACAAGCGGTACTAACTGACGCATATTGCTTTGAATATTTTCAACCAAAACTGCCTGATGTTTACCTCTACGACCATCATAAATCAGATGATCTGCCAAGCGCTCCAAATTAAGCGGATAACTTGCTACATTGTGGAGTAAGTCATAACTAGCCCCATTAGAGTCACCGTCATGGCGATTAAAACTTAAGCCAATCAGTTTATAAGCATCAATGATCCATTTATCGATTGTACCTTTTACTGCATTAAAAATATTATTTGGAAATAATATGCTATGGACTATGGCACTAGAAAGAACACCAATTAAAATTTCCTGAAAACGATCTACAGAAGTATTAAATATAATGTCAGGTGTCATGACACTAGGAAATGCAATAATAGATGCTGTATAGCCTGCCAGCATGAACATATAGCTTTTGGGTGAACGATCTTGCAATGAAATAAACAGACAAAAAGATGCCCACAGTGCCAGAGCGAGACATAAGGCTATAGGTATTTGAACCAGATGTGGTACTAAAAACAATGCAACTAGAGCGCCGCAGAATGTTCCAATAATGCGATACAAACCTTTAGAAAAAGTTGATGATGAAAAAGGTTGTGAGGCAATAAAAACTGTAGCGACAGCCCAACTTGGATTATTAAGATCAAAATCAAGTGAAATATACAAAGCTAACATCGCGGCAAGTGTGGTTTTTATCGAAAATAACCACGAATTTTTTGTTAACCCTAACTGCATAAATTCCCTATTTTGATTCTATTCTAACCCAACCAATTTAGTCAGAATTATATGATCAAAATACGATAAATATGAAGAAATATTGTAGCTTTTTTTTATGAAACAAAATCAATATCTCAAGTCCTGAATATAAACACCCCACCCTAACCCAAAGATTTTTCTAAGTTTATAAATTCAAAAAACTTGGGGAAAGCTAATATCCTGAAGCAGAAGGATATACAGATTATTGATCAGTAAACCAAGTGATTTATGTTACTTCAAGACACGATCTATCAGTAAATTATTAAAATATATTAAACTATTTCCAGGCGAGATCTATAGATTCAATCAATCGTTGATTCAACTGTTGCTGATGTACCTGCCAGGCCTGAATTTCAGCAACTGTTGGTTCATTTTGACCATCAGAGGCACTTAGGAAACGTTTAAATCGATTTGTATAGTGATATGCAGAAACATCACCAGTAATGTCAGCACCGATCAAGGCTCTTTGATTAAACCGGATCACATCCTGAAGATGCTGCTCCAGAAAGTATCCCTGATCCCAATTAGTCATAACCACTTCTTTAGATAAAACATCCTTATCTATTGAAAGATATATAGGAAGATTAATATTTGAAATTTCATTTAAAAACTCGGAGATTAATACATCAGGATCATTAAACGAATGCCATGCTTTTTCAGCGCCAATCCATTTTGTCCAACTAGCATTTTGACAAAGGCTCCAATAGTGTAATTTGCCCTTATAAAGTGGTGACCAGTGATTTTCCCAGGCATGTTTAAGACTAATATCATTTGAACCAATACCGATTACATCTATCCGGGCTATATGAGTTAAGCAACTTGCCCAATAAACCCATGAACCACAATGAATTCCAAATGGATAGCGCATATTATCTGGATGATTATCACATACGATAAGATGCACGGGTTCTGAAGTTTTTAAACGTTTTAATAATGCATGACTTACATGATGATAGTCACCACTGCCCAACAAAACACAACCGAGCTCACCACTTTGTGGAATATGTGTTTGTAAATATTGCTCTAGTTGTTGAAATTGCTTCCATTTACAGCCAAAACGTATCATTTCTTGCCAGGCACCCAAATCAAGATTCAGTGCCCTTTCTGGTACACCAGCAGAATCATCAAAGTTGAGAATCACATGTTGACGTGTTTCTTGTTTACTCATGATTTTGACTCCTGCACATGTTCATGCCAATGCGTATCAGATTCAAATAAATGCTTTAATCGACGTAAGATAAAACGTAGTACAGGCTGCTGTATCCATACTAAGTGCCGGGTAAACGTAAATTTTGCACCAAGCTGCGATTTCACTTCTGGATCTGTCCAACCAGCAATATAAAATTTCAAATTATGCTTTTTGGCATAGTCCAGATTTACGAACCAGCTAATGAAATATAAGTTATAGTCTGTTGCCAATGGATAATTTAAACCGATATATTTATCGACCAGATTGCCTTGATATAGATAACAAATGTTATAGCCTACTAAAATGTTGTCTTTCCAGTATAAAAATACACGACCATTACTGTCTCCATCTTGCAATATTTCATCAAAAAACTCTGGTGTTAATAAATCAAAATGGATTTCACTCTGCTGATAAACAGCTAGATACAAGCGATATAGATGTGATCTAAAGTTAGAATCTTTAAATTTTTCATTCCCTGTATCAAGAATATCAATTTGCAATGCATCTAAACTTTTCAATTTCCTTTTCAAATTTTTCCGCCGGCTTTTTGAAAGTCTGGATAAATAGTCTTCACGATTTTGAAAATCAATTGCGACATATGCCAATGCCTGACCTTCAACAGATAAAAAACCATTTTTTTCTGCAATCTTAATGAATTCAGCACTATAAACATTTTCTTTTTTGGTTAATAAAGGTGAATTTAATGGCAAATCTTTAATAATCGTTAGGCTATGCTTTTTTGCATTTAGTTTTAATTTTTCAACAATATCTATAACTTTAAAATTACTCGATAACGGCGTATATTCCGTTACCGTAGTACCAATAAAGCATGTAGACAAATGCAATAAACGACCCCAACACTTATAACCAAATGCTGATTCAATTTTTTTACGAGCTGCCACCTCTAGCGTTGTCAGCAGATTAAAATCTGTAGTAAAAAATGGCAAAAAATCCTGTGAATCATGCACATTAAATGTGGCTGGAGGATACTTCAAAAAAGCATCAACCAAATTCTCTGGTTCTAGGCGATTAAGATCGTTATACATTTTAAAAAACTATAGCTCTTTTTTTGCACGATTCAACAATTGTTCTAACAGTACCATTGCCTGATCAATTTCAGCCCGCGTGATTTCCAGATTTGGTGCAAATGTAATTACATTTTTGTAATAACCGCCCACATCTAATACAAGCCCACATTTTTTACCGTTATATTCCAGATCGCCAGAAAGACCAATATCGACTATTTTATCGAGTAGTTCTTTATTTGGTGTAAAACCATCGGTTTGACATATTTCAGCACGTAACGCCAAACCTAAACCATCGACATCTCCAATTTCTGGATGACGTGTTTGAAGGTCTTTTAAGCCTTCCAGGAAGTATGCACCGCTTTCCATGATTTGTTTTTCATAATCTTTTTCAGCAAGCATTGTCATCACTTCCAGTCCAACTGCTGTACCAAGTGGATTTGAAGCAAAAGTAGAATGTGTTGAACCCACAGGGAAAGTTTCTGGATTGATTATTTCTTCTCTTGCCCAGACGCCAGCAAGTGGATTTAAGCCATTGGTTAATGCTTTACCAAAAACCAGTACATCAGGTGTAATATCAAAATGCTCAAATGACCACAATTTTCCTGTACGGTAAAAGCCCATTTGTATTTCATCTACAACCAATAAAATACCGTGATCATCAAGCACTTTTTTTAATTCAGGGTAAAAGTTTTTTGGTGGAATGACATAACCCCCCGTACCTTGAATTGTTTCAATATAGAAAGCAGCAAATTCACTTTCACGTACTTTAGGGTCCCAGACACCATGATACTCATTTTCAAATAAACGTTTAAATTCAGCGACTAACTTGACTGCATATTCTTCTGGTGTCATTCCTTTAGGACGACGGAACGGATATGGGAATGGAATGAATTGGGCACGATCACCAAAATGGCCATAACGACGGCGATAGCGATAACTTGATGTAATAGAAGATGCACCTAATGTACGACCATGATAACCACCTTCAAAAGCAAACATACGGCTTTTACCATTTTTATAATTTCGTACTAATTTGAGTGAATCCTCAATCGCTTGTGATCCTCCTACATTATAGTGAATACGACCTTGAAGCCCAGTTTTCCTCTGCATGTCTTCAGCGATAACTTTGCTCAGTTCGATTTTGGTTGGATGTAGGTATTGGCTTGCAATCTGTGGGAGAGTATTAATTTGATTGATTAAAGCTTGATCTAAACGCGGATTTTTATAACCAAAATTCACTGCCGAGTACCACATTTGTAAATCAAGATATTCAATACCCTGATCATCATAAATATAGCTCCCTTGGCAATCGGTAAAAATTTTAGGGGGATTTACATAATGTACAGTATCACCATGTGAGCAATATTTTGCTTCGTCTGCCAATAGTTGAGCTTCATTAATTGTCATAGGAAGTGATCCTTCGTTTAGATTGTGTTTATTGTTTTAGCAAACGATTAACAAAAAAATCTTATAATTTAATTTGCAACCATTTGTTGTTAAAACAAATTTTCTATAGACTTGCAAAACAAGTAAAACCTACTATTCTGAAATAAAACTTAAAAACGGCGCATGATTCCAATTGAAGGTGTGATATCAAGCCTCCGATTGACCATCGGGCTTTTACTTTGTGTATCTGATAAATAAGTGAGATCCAGACCTGCGAACGCATTCCAGTCTCGCGTCACTTTATAGTTCACATTTAAACTTGCATATGGCTGGACACTTTGATCTAAGTGGTATTCTTTTAGATGACTAAGTTCAGCTTCTTCTGCACTGACTCCGTAGTAATATTGGTTATATTTGGAATCATTCCATTGCATCCCCAATTCAGGATAGATAGACCACTTTCCTGTATTTAGCTCTGCAAGATAAGCCAATGAAGCAACAGTGCCTTTACTCCTTGAAAGCACATCTGTTCCGATTTGTGCCTTGAACCCACCATATGGTGTAATGCGCATATAACTGGCTCCAGCCATAATTGACCAGTCACGTTTATTTAATGCTCTAACTTTACCAGCAGGATCAAATTCACTTCCGTCATAATAAGCATTCAGGCGTAATTCATTATTGTCATTATTAACTAAATAAACACCGGCTTCAGAACCTTCTATATATACTTTTTTATTATCGTAGAAAATAACAGGTAAAATACTATGATTTACATCATCACCATGATAAACCTGATAGTTTACTGAGTAATTTATACCTAAACCTAATCTTGCTGCATCCGCATCGTCGGCAAACACAAATGCAGAACTTAAGGTGCTAGTCGATAACACACAGAAAAATAGGGATTTTCTAATTTTCTCGTTCAACATAAATAAATCTTCACTAAATTGGTTTCCAGTTGAGATTAAGAAAGATAGATGCTTTATTCGATCTGTTTCCTGATGCACTATGATGAAGAAATCTTAGCTTTAGCTTAATCACAGATATTTTTTATATAAAAAAACAAATTCCGACTGTTCAGGTACACTTAATGTTGTACAATAGTTCAAATCTTTTATTAAGTAAATCTAATTAAATAAAATTATTTTTTGTAATCCAGCCATGATCTTAAGTAAGCTTTCTTTAAGAATCAGGCGCTATCATCAAGTCACTCTTAAACAAGAGTAAAAGTATTAAAACAACCTGTGAGGCAATCTATGTTCCTTATCAGTCATGATTCTTATCCATCTGTTCAATGGCATATTTTGTGTGATTTTGATGGCACAATAAGCCTCAAAGACACAACAGATCATTTACTTGAAAAATTTGCTTTAGCAGGATGGCAAGAAATTGAACAAGAATGGGAGCAAGGCAAAATAGGCTCTAAAGCCTGTATGCAAAGACAAATTGCATTACTGGATATGACAGAAACTGAATTACAGCAATGTCTGGATCAGATCGAAATTGATTCTGGTTTTATTGATCTGGTTAAACTCTCAAATGAACACAATATTCCACTAACCATCGTAAGTGATGGTCTGGATATTGTCATTAAATATATTTTGAAAAAGTATGATCTGGCACATTTACCTATTATTGCAAATCATTTAGTCCAAGTTGATGAGAGACACTGGCAACTTGAATTTCCAAACAGTAATCCTAACTGCTTGAGTCAAAGTGGCACGTGTAAATGTATGATTGCAGAACAACATTATCAGGAACAAACAATCCTGATAGGAGATGGTCGTTCAGATTTCTGTCTGGCTGAAACTGCGGATTATGTCTTCGCAAAAAAATCATTAATTCAACATTGTTTAAAAAAGAAAATTACTCATGTTTCTTTTGATACTTTTGCTGAAATCCAGAAACCATTAACAAAAATTCTGCGTAGTCAATATAGACCTGATGATTCGACTATGGTGACTGCATGATTTCAGATAATACCTTTTTCCTTTCAGGTAATCGTACTGGTATCTTGCTTGTACATGGACTGACTGGAACACCAAATGAAATGCGTGGTATCGCCCGTTCCTTTCATCAAGCTGGTTATAGTGTTTACGGAGCACAGCTTGCAGGTCATTGCGGTGATATTGAAGACCTTGTAAATACTCGCTGGGAGGATTGGTACACAAGTGTCTGTCAAGCTGCAGATTTTTTAAAACAGCATACCGATGAAATTTTTATTGCTGGACTTTCAATGGGCGCATTGTTATCACTGAAATATGCTTCTGAACATCAGGTAAGTGGCGTGATTAGTTATAGTCCAACATTTCAGTATGATGGTTGGAGTATTCCTGTTTGGTCTAAAATACTGGCTCCTGTAGTCTTACCTGCGGTATATCATCTAAATATTTGTAGACATCAGACATTTGATGAAGCTGAACCTTACGGAATTCGTAATGAGTCACTTCGTGCCCGTATAGTTAACGCAATGCATAATGGAGACAGTAGTGAAGCAGGATTACCAGGTAATCCATGGCATTCATTATATCAATTACAACGTTTATCACGTGATGTACGAAAAAATTTGTTAAAAATTACAGCTCCAAGCCTATCGTTACATGCCTATGATGATGATGTTGCACATCGTAGAAATAGCCAAATGGTGTATGAACGGGTTTCAGGTCCAAAACAGATCATCTGGTTAAATAATAGTTACCACATGATTACGATTGATAATGATCGTAAACAGGTAATAGAGGAATCATTACAGTTTATCGGCAATCATTCAAAACTAAAACACAATGCAAATACATCAGGCTTTGAAACTACAAGTGAAATCTGTCTTGAAAAGAAGTTAGGTGAAGCTGTATGAGTCCAATTGTTATCTTGGTCTGGATCGTGACGATTCTTATTGATACTTTTGGTCAACTTGCTTTTAAAGCAGCAGCTTCAGAAAATACCGAAAATTCAGGTCTAGCGCATTGGAAAGCGATGGCTAAACGTCCATGGATCTGGATCGGAATCACCTGTTATATCGTTGAGTTTGTAGCTTGGCTAGCTTTTTTATCTCTTGTGCCTTTGTCTGATGGCGTTATGTTAGGCAGTATTAATATTGTGGTCATCATGATTGCTGGTCGCTTATTTTTTAAAGAAAAGCTCAGTAAAAACCGTTTGATAGGCGTGATCTTTATTACGATAGGCGTAACAGTTGTAGGAATGGGAGCATGAAATATTTCTATGTGATTGGTTTTTTTGTGTTGATGCTATTCGATACATTGGCTCAAATCAGTTTTAAATATGCATCAATATATGCTATGCCACTAACATTTGATATTCCATGGTTGGCACGTGTATTTTCACATCCCTGGATTTATGGTGCTTTTATTGGTTATATTGGCGCATTTTTCACGTGGATGACGTTACTAAAGTATGCACCTGTCGGACCAGCATTTGCAGCATCACATCTGGAACTCATCAGTGTTACTTTATTATCAGTCTGGCTATTTAATGAACCATTGACCCTGACTAAAGTCATTGGTGCAGCGCTGATTATGATCGGTGTAATATTTTTGGCACGTGATGAGTCCGAACAAGACACCCATCACGATCACTTTAGTTTGCACTCATGAAACCTGAAATTCCACCAACCAATGGCTTGGCACTTTATTTCAAAGATTTAAATCCTTTTAATCATCAACAGGATTTGGCTTCTTGTATTTCTGCCCTACTTAATATTCCAAAGCCGGCTCTCACCTGTTCAGGTACAGCAGCTTTGATTATTGCTTTAGAAACACTGAAAGAATTATATCCTCAAAAAACTCAAGTCATTATCCCTGCATGGACTTGTCCACTGGTTGCATTAGCCATAGAGAAAATTGGTCTCATTCCGATACTTTGTGATCTAGAAAAAAATCATTTCAAATTTGATTTGCATGATCTAAAACAAAAAAACAACATATCAACGCTGGCAATTATCGTCACACATTTTGCTGGACTGGTTTATGATTTAACAGATTTAAAATATATTGCTCAACAACACAATACCTATCTGATCGAAGATGCAGCTCAAGCAATGGGTGCCAAATATAATCATCAAAGTGTAGGTTTACAAGGAGATATTGCCTTTTTTAGCCTCGCATTTGGCAAAGGTTTAACCAGTGCCGAAGGGGGAATTTTATTTAGTATTCGTCCAGAATTACAAAAAAAAATACACAAAAAGGCTTCAAAAGTTCCAATGTTAAAAGATTGGGAGTTTAAAAGAAGTATTGAACTTTTTGGCTATACCCTACTTTATAGACCATCGACCTTAAGCTGGATCTATGGGCATCATCTGCGTAAATATCTAAAAGAAAATAATGAAATTGCAGCTGTAGGTGATGATTTCAATCAGGAAGATATTCCAATTCATCAATTGGGAAAATGGCGTAGTCATGTCGCAGCACATGCAGCGAACCGTTTACCAGAACATTGGAACCAGGCTCACCTGCAAGCTAAAAAGCGCATTGAACAATTACGTAAACTGCCACATTTGACTATCTTTGATGAAGAATCCTCTACTACAGCAACCTTCCCTTTTATTTTAATTCTTGCTGAACACAAAAAAATTACAGACGCAATATTGGCTGCGCTTTGGACTGGTGGTTTAGGTATAACCAAACTTTTTGTTCGTGCAATTCCAGACTATCCAGCATTAAAACATTTGCATAGCTCCGTCCCCAATGCTATCGATTTTGCTGAAAGGAGCTTTACCATCACCAATTCAGCATGGTTAGATGATCAAAATTTTAATAAGATTTTAAAAACTATAGAAATGATCACCCTCCAATACGATCTCATATAATATGATTAATCCAATAACAATTTAATATCTTTAGGTGCTCCTTGTTGGCTCTGAATATTACCTTGTTGATCTTTCCATATCAGTGCTGGTGTTGCATAAAAGCCATATTTTTCCATCAGTTTTTCATTTTCATCCAGCGCTTTTGAAAGTGTTGGGGGAATATTTTTCATTTCTTTTAATTGTTGCTTAGCATTTGATAAATTATATTCTTTGTAAATCTGTTCAGGATTTTTTGCGCTAAGTATTGTTGCAGCTTGCCCCTTACTGCCAGGGCGTATAACACCAACCATGATGTGGCGTAACTGAACTTTTCCACTATCAACCCAAGGTCGAGCCTGATTCCAGAATGTATGACAATACGGACAGTTTGGATCTACAAATACATAAATAATTTTAGAAGCAGAGTTTTTACCATCTTGTATCCACTTTGATTTTTCTAGACTATTCCAGACTTCATTTAATACAGCCCCTTTTACATGTTTTTGTATCGCATCTTCAGTCAAATTTTTATCATTCGCGTCAAATAAATCACCAACAATATAATATTTTTGATCATTTGAAATAAAAACGGTAGAGGGATATTCATCTTTATAACCCGCCCAACCAGTCATATCTGCTGGTGCATCAATTTGTTCAATAAATTGATAGCCTTGGTTTTGCAAGTGGGACTTGATGGATTGTTGTTGTGCAAAAGAGGATTGATTTAAAATCAGAAACAATCCAACCGAGATATTTAAAATATGTTTATTCACGTTTAGTCCTCGATCATCTTTATCTTTTGTGCCAGTACGGCTGATGTAATTTCTCCCATATGTGTCGTTACCAGTTGACCTTTCGCATTAAAAAAAAGTGTACTTGGTAAGCCAAACATTTGGGTTCTTTGTGCCAATTCACCATTTCTATCCAGATAAATATGTTTGAATTTCAGATTATTTTTCATTAAATATTGCTGAATAGTTGTTGCATCTTCCCCTTGATTTACTAAAACAACATGAATACTGGGGTTTTGCTGCTGCATTTGAGATAAAACAGGCATCTCACGACGACATGGTGGACACCAGCTTGCCCACAAGTTGATAACCAAAGGTCGCCCTTTAAACTGGGCCAGTTCTTGTTGTTGATGATTTAAATCAACCAATAATAAATCTGGAAAAATCTGGTATTTTTGTTGAATCTTATTTAATGAAATCAATGAAATAGAACAAAAAACTAGAACAAGACTCAATAGAATCAATATGATTTTTCGATTAATTTTCCAGTTTTTATATATAAAAAATATAATGCCTATACAAATTCCTGAAACAGGTTCAAAACCTTTATCCTGAATTTTTAATATATCTACAAGCTGTCCCGAATATTGATCAAAATGTAGAAAAATAAAAATGATTCGAGAACACAATAAACCAAGCAAAATTGCTGTCCACACACTGTCCTGTAATTGTGACCATTGACTTACTGTAATATTCTTTTTTTTGCATAATAAGCTGGTGATGAACAATCCCAAAACCAGACTCATCAAAACAAGTAAAATATTCCAGGGCAATTGAATAAAACCGAGATGAATTGTATATGGTGTAATCATCTTTTAGTTCTGCCCAGCTTTGCTTAACTGACTAAGCAGATCCTTAGCTGCAAATGTTCCTGTTAATCTCAGTTCTCTTTTTTCATCCGCCAAGTGATTTAAAAACAGAACTGTCGGAGGTCCAAGAATTTGTTTTTCCTTTAAAATAATATCCTGGGAAGCATTGTATTTTGTTAAATCCAGTTTGATTAAAGTAAATTGATTCAATGCATTTTGCACATCTTTTCGTGGCAAAACCTCACGTTCGATTGGCTGACATGCTACACACCAGTCTGCATAAACATCAACAACAATTGGCTTTTTATCATGTTTTGCCTGACTAATTGCTTGTTTAAGTTCATCTAAACTGGTGACCCTGATCCAATTCAGATGTGCCGACTCAGTTTGCTCTACTTTAAATACATTAGAACTCTCCTTAATATTCCATATCGAAAGTCCTAAACATAATGCAGCAAGTATTGAAAGGGTCGCCTTATAAGAAATATTTTGCCCTTTTGGCACAATATAAAAAAGATATACTGCCAAGGCAATGAATAAGATTGCCATGCATAAACTGTATATAAACATTGGAAGCATGGGTCTTAAGAAATACACAGCGAGCATTAGCATAATGAAACCAAAACCAATTTTTAGCCGATCCATCCAAAGACCTGGTTTAGGTAAATATTTTGATCCAAATACACTAGCAATGAATAAAGGTAATCCGATACCAAGACCTAATATAAATAGATATAGCCCGCCTAAAAAACCACTCTGACTTTGTGAAACAAAAAGCAACGCGCCAGCAAGTGGTGCACTCATACAGGGTCCAACAATCAATGCAGAAAGTGCACCCATTGCGACAGCACCTGCAAATGTTCCACCTTTTTGCTTATTTTGTAGCATATCCAGTTTCTGCATTAATCGCTGTGGCAATGCAATCTGATATAGCCCGAACATACTCAGCGCTAACGCTACAAAAAAAAGTGCAAAAATAGAAACGATAATTGGACTCTGGAACCATCGCTGGAAGCTGTAACCGATCTCGGCAACAACAACTCCCATAATGCTATAAACTACAGCCATACTGAAGATGAAACTCAAAGCAATCGCAATTGCTTTGTAGCCTGTAGCACGTTGAACAATAATTCCTGAGAGTATAGGAATAAGAGGCAAAGAGCATGGTAAAAAAGCCAATAATATTCCCAGACCAAAGAAAACCAACAGGTTTAGGAAAAGTGTATCTTTATTCAAGAGTTGGAAAAAAGATTTATCATTATTAATTTGTAATGACAATGCACTATCTTTATCACTCTCTTGTATATTATTTCTTGTAGAATCAATAGTTATTTCACTCTTTTTTTGATCAGTTTCTACTGCATTGTTTTCTATATTGTTACTTGCAACATTACTTTTCTGGTCTGGAAATTTCGTTTCAATTAATTTTTTATCACTGTCCTCAGTCGCTTGATCTACTTTTAAATTTTTTTTATTGCTAGTAGTAAGTGTACTTTGAGTTTCAACAACATTGCTGTCATTTACAAGTTCATTTTTTGTATTGGTTTTGAATAAACTTTTAGTATTCAAATTTTGATTAGATGCAGCATGTTGTGGAAGTAGTCCATCCACATCAGTATGAATCGTTGTTCTTTGCATCGGATAGCATAAGCCATCTTCAGCACAACCCTGCCACAGTACCTGATATGCTGTATTTGGCTTTAAATTTATATGCGTAATGACTTGATTATAGTGTACGAAAGTTCGACCAAATGTTGGGTCATCTTTCTCATGCCCTTTTGGTAATTCAAGTTTGATAGGCTGATTATTTACACTCACTTTAAATTGATCATGATACAGATAATATTGTGGTGCAATATTCCATTTCAGTTGGGCTTTCTGATTAGAAATAGATTCGGCTGAAAACTGAAATGCCTGATCAGGCGGTAAAAAGCTGGAAGCGGCTAAAGCAATATTTGATAT
>NZ_OOGT01000043.1 GCF_900323515.1 Acinetobacter stercoris
AAAATAATATGTGACATATACTTAAGAGGTATAAAGAAGTTGCTTTGTCGTGATGAAACATGCAATATCAGCTAGCTATTCTTTAGAGGGATAACATGCAAAGTTTGCAAACACTTGCACGAGGATTTGTAGTGCTAGAGAGCATAGCTAAACATCAAGGGCAGCTTACGATTGCCCAGTTAGCTCAACAGCTCGATATGAATAGAACTGTAATTTACCGGCTTGTTCATACATTGGTAGAAATTGGTTATGTGCATTTGCCTGATCAGCAGCATTTGGCCCTAACAGCCAAGATTTTACCTTTGTATCGGGGGTTTGAGCAGAGCATACCAGCGCAAAGCCAAACTGTACTTGAGCAGTTATCGGAACAAAGTCAGGCTGTTACAGCATTGGTCATGGCTGAAGGGAATGAATGTGTCGTGGTAAAAACAGCATGTCATTCATCATCTTTTTTACAGCTAAGTTATCGTTTGGGAACAAGACATCCTATCGGTGTTGCAGCAGCTGGTATTGCGGTCGCTTGTACTTATCCTGCTGTTGAAAATGAAAATGCAGAAATCCAGCTTGCAAGAAAACAGGGGTATGCTTTTTCACAAAACGTATTACAGATAGGAGCAGTCGGATTATTTGTCCCTGTTCCCAACCGCCATATGGCGATTGGAACGATGGGTTTCAATGAGATTGAAATTGATCAACATCTTCCTTTACTCAAACAGGCAGCACTTAATCTAATGTTTTAGAAATCCTGAATAACGTGTTCTCGAACATAATTTTCAACAATTTCAGGCTCAATTCGAATAATTTTTTGACCAAAGCTTCGAAGCCACCAAACTAATTGTGAGGTTAAAGGAACAGTAGCTGAAATTTGATATAGACCATTTTCAAGTTTTTCAATGGTTTGTCCGGTACTCAATTGACTTTCAGTAAAATAGTGTGCGTCAGCTTCTTGCATAGTGAGTTTTAGATCGACATTTTCCGTTGGTTTATTAAAATCAACACGGAAACCTAACGCTCCAGAATCAATATAACTGTCAATATCAAAGTCAACCGGGTGTAATGCACGCGAGTCTAAAACTTTTGCAGATTTAAAGCGATGCAAGGCAAATGTTTGTACATCGGATTTATCATGTCTGGTACAAACCAGATAAATGATTGCACCTTTTTGTACTAAGCCAAGCGGATTTAAAGTATATGTACGATCTTCACCCTGATGTCCGCGTGCCTGATATATGCATTCGATCTGTTTATCTTGTAATAAACCTTCATAAATTGCCTGTTGGGCATTGCGTTCAACCACAGGTGGTATTAAAGGTTGAGTCGCTGGTACAATCCGTACGCGATTGATCCACTGCCGCACGTTGTTTTGGGTAGAAAGGCTACGTCTGGCGAGATCAAACCACGGATTCATTTCATCAATTAAACTGGGTGGTAACAGGTGTTTTAGATGCTCCTCAACCATCATAAAGGTCACTGCTTGAGAGCTGGTCATATGGGGTAGGCTTTGAATTGGTGCGTCTGAGCGCCAACGCCAGCCTTGAGGAACAGTTTTGTTGCTTTCGATAGGAAATCGTTGAGAGATCTGATTTAAATCACGTTGAATGGTTCTAAGACTGATATCAATTCCTTCACGTAACAGAATTTCTTGTAATTCACGTGTCCCCATCCACTTGCCAGTAGATAATCGGGAAAGAATTTGCCATTGTCTATATAAGCTATTAGACGTTTCTTTTTCTTGTGTAGACATAGTTTCTATAAAATTGAACCTGTTCAGGATTAAAGATCGATATACATACTGAGCTAAATGTAAGTGTCTAGGCAGAAAAGTTCAAGTGAAGTTCGGTTTTTTTAATTGTAAATTTTAGAACTGCTTAAAAAATGTAATAAATTATAAAAAGGTAAGTATACGTAAATATAGTGTGAAAATATGTTTAAAAGCACGTGGTTTTACCAAAGTTGGTATATAAAATGGGCGTGGATAATTTTTAGCTTTGTTTGAAATGTCTAAAAGTTTACCTGTTTTTATTTAAATATTATGGTTGAGGTGAGCCAGTTAGAGGCAAAGCATGAATTCTTCATTTTAGTTTCGTAATTTAATATCGTAGATAAAACAAGCAGATGAAGAGAAAGGAGAAAAACAATGAACATGCGAAGTTCGAAAATAGAAAGTGTATATTGGTTTGGACGACATCTTTATCGAATGCACTACTTATCTCATCAAGTTCCGTTTCAACAAAATGATAAAGCGTTAAATTTTTCCAGAGCTTTTTGCCTACCTGCTTTTGATGCCAGTTCTTTAAATGATTTGCTTTATGATCATAAACAACCTTTTTCGTTTTATAAACAATTTCAAGTCATCAAAAGGGACTTGGTTGATATTAAAGGTTTATTATCACAGCAAACTTTTCAGCAGTTATCAGAGCTTGCAAATCAGGCAACTGAAAACACTGTAAAAATCTCTCAACTTATTAATGAAAGTAAAATTATTTTAGAAAAAGAATCACATGAAATTTTATTGTTTTATCGTTTGGGTAAACATATTGAGCGATTAGATATTCAATTAAAACTAGGTATGTCTGTTTCAAATAGTGTCACCAGTATTGCACCTATGATTCAGCTACTACATGCGCGTGGTGGATGGGGAAGCCTGTCGGAAGCATGGTTAAAATTTAAAAAATTTTCCGATATGAATCACTTTTATCATTTTAATGACCAAATGCAATGCGCTTTTGAAGTCAATCACTCTTAGGTTGACTTCTGTTGTTCATGATATTAATAAAAACTACAAAACAATATCAATATTCCAATTAATTATAACCTTATATATAAAATAAGATTTTGAAAAATATATATTAATTATATGATTAATTACATTTCCATATTTCGATACAACTGAATAAATATTGATCATTGAGTCCTTGTGACTTTAATGCACTAATAAAAAGAATGACATTCGCTCAAGATTGGCATCGAAGTTGCTTATTTAAAACTACAAGGTATAAAAATAGCTGAGGTTCTTATGTTGAAAGAAGACAGTGAGAACATGATTCTGGATGGCTATGATCTAGAGAATGAAAAACTCGCACTTGCACAGTCTGCTCAAGGGGAATTTTTGCAGTCCAGCACAGCTTATTTATTTGATCAATTAAAATCTGAATTTTTTAATGAAATGTTGGATGATTGTTCGATGTCTTTGGGGGCTTCGAAGAAAATTGAAGAATGGCTCTGTCAGCATAGTCTGGAAAGTTTAAAAGCATTGAATGAGGTGGCAAAGGAACATTTTTTATATAACGGCATTACGTTTACTGTCTATGGGGAGTCAGAGGGTATTGAGCGGACTATTCCATTTGATCTAATTCCTCGGGTCATTGCGAAACAGCAATGGCATAAAATAGAACAGGGTTGTTCTCAAAGAGTGCGCGCCTTAAATCTTTTTTTAGATGATATTTATCATGGTCAGAATATTCTAAAAGATGGCATTGTTCCCTCAGCACATGTATTGAGTCACGAGGCTTATTTGCCACATATGTATGGGCATGATTTAAAAGGGAAAATTTATAGCCAAATTAGTGGTATAGATATTATACGTGATCATACAGGTGAATTTTATGTACTTGAGGATAACTTGAGAACACCCTCAGGTGTTTCTTATATGCTTGAAAGCCGTAAAATCAGTGAAAAATTAATGCCTGATTTGTGTGCACAAAATCAACTGCAAGGTATAGAGCAGTATCCACAGCTACTCAAAGAAATTTTGACTGAGAATGCTTATGTAGATCAACCATTTATTGTTGTACTTACACCCGGAAAATATAACAGTGCCTATTATGAACATGCTTTTTTAGCACGTGAGATGGATGTTCCGTTGGTGACTGGACATGATTTATTTGTTGAAAACTGCAAAGTTTATGTGAAAACAGTTTGGGGAAAACAGCAGGTTGATGTCATTTATAAGCGACTTGATGATGCATTTATTGATCCTTTGTGCTTTCTGCCAGAAAGTACCTTGGGTGTAGCAGGCTTAATGGCCGCATATTTGCAGCATAATGTACTCATTGCAAATGCACCGGGTACGGGTGTGGCAGATGATAAATCTATCTATCCTTATGTAGATAAAATGATTGAATATTATCTTTCTGAAGAACCTATTTTAAAAAATGTTCCTACTTATCAATGTCGTGAAAAACATGATCTGGACTATGTAATGACGCATTTACAAGATCTGGTGGTTAAAGAAGCCCAGGGTTCAGGTGGTTATGGAATGTTGATTGGCCCCAAAGCGACATCTACGGAAATTGAAAGTTTTAGAAAGAAAATTCTCGCCCGACCTCATTTATATATTGCACAGCCGACACTGGATTTGTCTGTATCACCGACATTGACAGGTCAGGGAATCGCAGAACGTCATATCGATTTGCGACCATTTGTTTTAAGTTCACCTTATCGCACTGAAATTGTACCAGGTGGATTAACCCGGGTTGCAATGCAGCAAGGTTCTTTAGTTGTCAATTCTTCTCAAGGTGGAGGAATTAAGGATACCTGGGTAGTTGACACTTTGCATTCATAACACTGATTAGGAGCTTGCTATGATTTTACTCGGTAGTAATGCAGAACATATTTTGTGGATTGGCCGATATCTGACTCGGGTACAGTATTTATGTGGTCAGTTTCCATTTGTAGATGATGAGTCTGCGATACAGTTTGCCCGTAGTTTTGGGATACCTGCTTATAATGCGACTTCTTTGAATGAGTTTATTATGGATTCTCGCCAATCCATATCATTTCAACAACAGTTTAACGTAATTAAAAGTAATATTCAGGATTTACGTGGACTATTATCGAAAGATAACTGTGCTGTACTCAATCAACATATTAAGCACGCCTCGCTACAGTTTACCCATATTTGTGGTGTAGTGGAGTTGTGTCATGAAGTCTTTCAAAAGGAAAGCGAAGATATTTATTTATTTTATCGTTTAGGTGTCATGCTGGAACATTTGGATCGGGATATCAGATTCGGTTTAAATTGTGCAAATACACTTGAGGATATGCAATGGATAGTTAACAGTTTACAAATCAAAGGTTGGCAATTAGATCATGTCTGGAAATCATTAAAGCATTATCCGGATCAAAATCATTATTTGCAGTTTTGTGATCATGTTCAGTATCTATTTGAGGTGGATGTATGAAGCTGATGATCAATCACCAGACGCATTATCAATATACCGATTATGCTCAAAACAGTATTCAGTATATTAAAATGATCCCTCAAAGCAATGAACATCAAAGTGTTTTATCGTGGGATATTAGTGTCCCTGGTAAAAAGTCTTTGGGGAGAGATGCTTTTGATAATATTTGGCTGACAACATCGCAGCGTTTTAAATACCTGCAGATGGTGATTATGGCGCAAGGTGTTGTGGAAATTCATCCAGATGTCAATATGTCACGAGATAATGGTCAGATAAATCCATGTCTATTTTTACAGCCTACAGTGAGTACACTACATAATCAGGAAATGTTTGATTTTGCGAAGAATCATGTACCTGTGGTTAACCATCGTAATCTGGTTACATTGGCACAGGCATTACTGGAACATATGCCATATAGTAGTTTCAGTACGAATGTGACGACTTCTGCGATCGATGCATTTCAGGCACAGCAAGGGGTGTGTCAGGATCATAGCCATGTGTTTATTGCAATGTGTAAAGCTTTAGCTATACCAGCGCGTTATGTTTCAGGTTATCTTTATGTCGAGGATAAAACGCATCTGGCGAGTCATGCATGGACAGAAGTGTTTATTAATGATTCGTGGTATTGTTTTGATATCAGTAATCAATTATTTAGCCCAAGTGCACACATTTATGTCGCAACAGGGCGTGATTACTGGGATGTTGCTCCTGTCAGAGGTGTAAGGCAAAAGGGTGGAATAGAAAGCATGCAGTCTATTGTTCAGGTTTTAGCCTGTTAAAGACTGACATGATGAAGGATGATTTATGACTTATTGTTGTGCGCTACGTTTAAAAGATGGTCTGGTTTTTATTAGTGATACACGAACCAATGCTGGTGTAGATCATATTTCTGTATTTCGTAAGCTTTATAGCTTCGGTATAGAGGGTGAGCGTTTCATCACAATTCAGACCTCTGGCAACCTGGCGACTACTCAATCTCTTATAGGACATCTAAAAAATCAGCTGGATACTCATCAGGAACCTAATCTTTATAGTGTGCATACCATGTTTGAAGTTGCTGAGCTGGTGGGTAAGACACTTAAGACTGTGATTGCTGATGTGACTTCGGATACGCAAGAACAGAGTAATTATTATTGTAGCTTGCTGGTTGGCGGGCAAATCAAAGATCAGGAAATATCATTATATAATATTTATCCTCAAGGAAATTTTATTTGTGCAACCAGTGACACTCCATATTTCCAGATTGGGGAAAGTAAATATGGTAAACCTATTTTAGATCGAGCCTTAAGTTATGAAATGCCCTTAGAAGAAGCGCTGCGTTGCAGTCTTATTTCTTTTGATTCTACCCTAAGATCAAATGTATCTGTGGGGATGCCATTAGATGCATTGATTTATCAAAAGGATAGTTATCATATACCGACCGGTAAAAGGATAGATGAAGAAGATCCTTATTTTGAACATATTAGTAAATCATGGTCAGATACGTTAAAAAAAGGTTTGCAAGATTTACCTGTACCGACCAGTGATTATTTTGAATAATTTTACCAGCCCAAGAATTAATAAAACCCAAGTTTAAACTTGGGTTTTATATATGAGGGAATTAGATTTTTTTACGAATAGGACGAGCACTCATACGGCAAAGCAATTCGTAACCAATAGTACCATTTGCCTCAGCAACTTCATCAACAAGACGATCTTTGCCCCAAAGTTCTATAACTGTGCCTAAAGGAGCATTTATGCCAGTAACATCTATTGCGATCATGTCCATTGCGACACGTCCAATAACACAAGTCAGTGTTCCGTTTATTGAGACATAGTTCTGTTTTGGAAATGCACGAGGGTAGCCATCACCATAGCCAATAGACACAATAGCAATGTCCATTTCAGTTTCTGCTGTAAATGTAGAACCATAACCAACAGATTCACCTGCTTGAATATGATTTAATGCGATAATTTCTGCTGTAAAAGTCATCACTGGTTTGAGATTTAACTCTTTTACAGATTTGTCAGCAAAAGGGGACGCACCATATAGCATGATCCCTGGGCGAACAAAATCAAAATTTAATTCTGGCCACTTGAAAATAGCTGCCGAATTGCAACAAGATCCCATTACTGGTTCACATGCGGCTTTGACCTGCAAGAATTGATTTTTTTGTTGTTCATTTAATGGATGCTGATCACTATCGGCATTTGCAAAATGCATTGCTAAAACACAGGTAAAACCTTCTGCTTTAAGTGAATTAATGACCTCAATAATTTCAGGTACTTTAAAGCCCAAGCGGTTCATACCACTATTGAGTTTAACCCAAACTTTCAGATTTTTAGCAATATACTGGTCTTTGTATTCACGTAGCCAGTTGAGTTGTGCTTGGTGATGGATAACAACTTCAATGTCTTTTTCAAGAACTTGTGCCATTTCATCACTGCTAAAAACACCTTCAATAAGCGTAATTGGTTGGGTATAACCTAGCTCACGGATTTCAAGGGCTTCTTCTAGGCAGGCGACACCAAAGGCATCTGTAGAACTTAAGGCTGCAAGACAGTCTTTTACTCCATGTCCGTAAGCATTGGCTTTGACCATACTGACGACTTTAGCGTTGGGTGCAAGTTGTTTGACACGGTTTAAATTATATTGAAGTGCTGCGGTATCAATATAAACTGTTGCTTGACGCACCTGAATTGCTCCTTATGTCATGATCACAACAATCTGAAACCAGTCAGGATTAAACTCAACTGATTTTGAAAGATGGTGATCATTTTAGAATTTAAAACTTTCTACAAAAATAAAAAGAACATTGAAAAATGAATGCATTATTGTAGTCCTAACCCTATTAAATAAACATCAGCATTTGAGTTTTGTTCAATGTAAATTTAGATGAAAAAGCAAAGATTAAAATTATTTTCCATGCTTACTGGCTTGTATTTTAAAATTTAAAGTCTATAAGCTAAAAAGCCTCTTTGAATATTAAAGAGGCTTTTTAAAATTATTCTTCATCATCGTATTGCGCATAGTATTCAGGAGATAGATTACTAAAGCGTGTATATTGTCCTTCAAAAGCTAAACGTACAGTACCAATAGGACCATTACGCTGTTTACCAATGATGATTTCGGCTGTACCAGCTTCTTTGGATTCCTTGTTATAAACTTCGTCACGATAAATAAACATGATCAAATCGGCATCCTGTTCGATTGCACCTGATTCACGTAAATCTGACATGACAGGTCGTTTATTCGGACGGTTTTCCAGAGATCGGTTAAGCTGTGAAAGTGCGATTACAGGGCACATCATTTCTTTTGCTAAAGCTTTCAAGCTTCGTGAAATTTCACCGATTTCACCAACACGGTTATCACCCATACCTGGAACCTTCATCAATTGCAGGTAATCGATCATGATACATCCAAGTTTCCCGCCGTGCTGTTTGGCGATACGTCTTGCACGGGCACGTACTTCAGTTGGAGGAAGGGCAGATGAGTCGTCAATGTATAAATGTTTTTCCTGAAGCTGTAAAATTGTGCCTGTAACTTTTGACCATTCATCTCCATCGAGTTTACCTGAACGTAGATGCCCTTGATGGACTTTTCCATAAGAAGAAATTAAACGCATTGCAATAGAGTCAGCAGGCATCTCCATTGAAAAAACCAGTGCAGGAAGATCGCAGTTAAATAAAACACTTTCTACCAGATTCATGGCAAACGTTGTTTTACCCATCGATGGACGCGCTGCAACAATGATCATGTCACCAGCTTGCATTCCCGAGGTTTTATTATCAAGTTCTAAAAATCCAGTGGTTAGACCTGTAATGTTTCCGTCCAGCTGTGATAGTTCATTTAATTTATCAAAGACATCAGCAACAACAGAAGTAATGGCTTTAGGACCTTGTGCTTTGGCATTATTATTGTGTTGTTCGGCGATTGAGAAAATATTGGTTTCAGCAAGGTCTAAAATTTCACTAACATCACGACCTTTGGTGTCATAAGCATTTTGTAAAATCTCATTGCCTACTTTGATCATATTTCTCAAAGTTGCAAATTCTTTGATTTTTGCGGCATAGGTTTCAAGGTTATAAAAACTTGAGGGTGAATCTGCCATAAGTTGCATTAAATATTCTTCACCACCAATGGCATCAAGTAAATTTTGCTTAATCAACCAGTCGTTTACTAAAACAGCATCATATGGCGAGCTTTCTTGTGCCAGTTTTTCTATTGCGCGGAATATATATTTATGACGTGTTGCATAAAAGTCATTTTCATTCAGGGTGTCACTGACTTGCTCAAATGATTCAGCAACAGTCATGAGTGCTGCGAGAACTGCTTGTTCAATTGCCAGATTATGTGGTGGCGTGCGAAATTCTTTTAACTGACCAGATTCGTTATTTTTACTATCAGTTTTCGCAGAATTGGTTGAAACTGTGGCAGTAGCCTGAGACATATAAGACCTTGATGTTAGTAAAGCAATTAATCAGTCAATATTGACTAAGCTATCATAATTTAAAAAATTAGAAGTATCTAACAGGTAAAGCTGATAAGTAAGAAATATTAGTAGAACTCAGTATAAGGATTAAGCATAAAAATCAAGGATAAAAAAAGAGCATGCAAAAGCATGCCCTTTTTCTTGCTGGAAATTACTCAGATACGATAGTAACGAGAACTTCAGCAACAACATCATGATGCAACTGGATTGCGATGTTGAATTCACCAGTGTTACGAAGCGCACCGTTTGGTAAGCGAACTTCAGCACGGTCAACAGCAAGACCTGCGTTAGTTAACGCGTCAGCGATGTCACGTGTACCGATTGAACCGAATAGTTTACCTTCATCACCAGCTTTCGCAGTGATTACGATATTTACTTCGTTCAATTGGTCAGCACGTGCTTGAGCAGCAGCTAAAATTTCAGCTTCTTGTTTCTCAAGTTCAGCACGACGAGCTTCAAAAGCAGCAGTGTTAGCTTCTGTAGCTGCAACTGCTTTACCTTGAGGGATAAGGAAGTTACGGCCGTAACCAGCTTTAACTGAAACTTTATCGCCTAATTTACCAAGGTTTTTAATGCGTTGTAATAAGATAATATCCACGGCTCAACCTCACTTATGATTGTCAGTGTAAGGAATCAACGCTAAGTAGCGAGCTTGTTTGATAGCAAGCGCTAATTGACGTTGATAACGAGCTTTAGTACCAGTGATACGGCTAGGAACAATTTTGCCGTTTTCTGTGATGTACTGTTTTAAAGTGTCGATATCTTTGTAGTCGATGTACGTAACGTTCTCAGCTGTAAAGCGGCAGAACTTGCGACGACGGTAAAAACGTGCCATTGATGTTCTCCTTAAGCTTCAGCAGAATCGTGTGCTTGTTGTGCTTCTTCACGTTGAGCTTTACGCGCACGTTTTTCTTCAGCACTCTTAGCAAGTAATGATTCTTCAGTGATTGCGTGTTCACGACGGATCACGATGTTACGGATGATTGCATCGTTGTAACGGAACAATTCAGCTAATTCGTCAAGCGTAGTTTGATTACATTCAACATTCATTAAAATGTAGTGCGCTTTGTGAATTTTGTTAATTGGGTAAGCCAATTGGCGACGGCCCCAATCTTCTAAACGGTGAATTTGACCTTCAGCTTCTTTGATGTGAGAGATATAGCGTTCAACCATACCTACCACTTGATCGCTTTGGTCAGGATGTACCAAAAGTACGATTTCGTAGTGACGCATTGTCAGCTCCTTACGGTTTATACAGCCCCTAACATGAGTTAGAAGCAAGGAGTCACAATCCAGATAAACAGATTGTGTCGCAAATTTGCGAAGCCAGTATTATAGGTAAAACATCCTGTAAATACAAATGAATCATGAAATATTTATTTATTGAACTGATATTTTTATCAAGAACCTAATTTATGAAAAACAAGAAAGATGATGCATTTTAAAATACGAGTTAAAAACAATTTCATAATAGCTGAAACTTATTTAGAAAATTGATTCTTAATAATATTTTAGTCTTCCATAGCTTCAGTAGAATCATTTATGATGTGGAAAGGGAAATAATATTTTGATTCTTTTTTAGCTAAAAATGGCAGAAAAAGATTTATAAAATTATTTTTTCTGTGCAAAGGATCCAGAGCTAGATTGTCTTCGCAGAAAATAGTGATTTTGCCATCAGTAACATGGTTTTTGGATAACATATAGGGGGTATTCGTTGTTTGTAATGGAATAGCAGTTGTCCCGCAATAGATATTTTTATGATCGTAAGCAATTTGTTTACTGGAATATGCTGTATTGAACGTATGAAAATTTTTGATAGTCGCTTGATCAACCCGATAAAAACGACCTTTAATTTCTAGAAATATCTTTTTTTTATATTGAAAATAGTAACTATGATTGAGTCGTTCACCATAAGTAGAGATTTTTTGTCCCAATGTATTTGCGGAGATTTTTGCATATACGACATAACTCGCGTAAAAGAAACACAAAGAAATGACTGAAAGAGCGAAAATGGGTAACAAGGTAATTGAATTTTCTTGAATTGTGTTTCTATCAACCATATAAAATCACTTAAAACTCATGTTTCTTATACTATAAGAAAATAAAATGATCCTTAAACTCAGGATTGGCATAAAAATAAGACTTTAACTCAGATTCACCATTTTGCACTAGAGCTATTGAATAAGGTAGGTCTACATTAAAGACTTTATTAAATTATTGTTTATCGTCTGTAATTGTGTTTGTACCTTGAGATAGCTAAAGGGCATATATCTTTTATATTGTCACAGAATAATCTTAAAAGTTCCTGATCTCACAGCGTATTTATTTATGAATGTAGAGATACAGAATTAAAATTTAAAAGCGTAGAGGTGAATGATGTTTAATATAAAAATTTGCTAGGTCAGGCAATTATGACAAAGAATATTATAGCAAAAATCTTGAGCTATTAAGTATTTTCTTTAACTATAATGAATTTTTGATATGTGATCAGAAATATTAATTTTAAGGTAATAAAAATAAAAAAAGATAGAGAAGAACTCTATCTTTTAGAAAATTGAAAGGTGTGGAGCTGGGGAGATATAACTAAAACTAAAGCTCACACTTAAAGCTGTAATTAAAATCACCGAATATGAAAAATAGCTTTTAGCCCAAACCTGATCATTTTCAGCTTTGAATCCAATAATCGATAAATATAACCAATAAGCACAGAGTACGTTAAAGGTAATCAAGAAGAAAATATTGGTGTAGCCGAAACAATACAATCCATTTAGAACAGCTGCAAATAGAATGACATAAATCAGCGACTCTACTTTGGTACGAAAAACTGTACGGGCAACTGGTAAAATTGGAATTCCAGCGTTTTTATAATCATCAAAACGATAGATTGCAATTCCCCATGAGTGAGGCATTTGCCAAATCCCATACGCTAAAAAGATGAGCAGGGCAGCAACGTCAAATTCATTTGAAACAGCAGTGTATCCAATTACAGGTGGACTGGCACCTGAAATACTACCAATCAATGTTTGGTGAATAGTAGTTCGTTTAGTCCAGAGGCTATAAAAGAAGACATAGACTACAAAGCCTAAGACAGCAAAGCCAAAAGCATATGCATTCACAAAGAACCAGAGTAAAGCAAAACCAAGGATACCTAAAATTGTTGCATACATAAGTGCAATTTTTGGGGTAATCGTTTTTCTTACCATGGCGCGGTTTTGTGTGCGCTGCATTTTTTGGTCAATGTCTTGGTCAATGACATTATTCACAACACAGCCTGACGCAACAACCAGAGATGTTCCGAGCAGAGTGATGAGAAGTAAAAGGAAATCTACTGAACCTTGAGCGGCTAAGAAAAAGCCGCCCAAAGTGGTAACGAAGTTACCAAAGAGAATTCCTGGCTTAGTCAGGAATAAATATTTTTTCAACATGACACCCGTTTAGAGCATCATGTTTGAATGTAAATAGTTCATGATCCATACAGAACCAATTAAAAGAACTGCGATACACAAAATTGTGTATACGAATGCAATTACATTCCAACGTTGTTCTGATGAAGAGTTCATGTGCAAGAAGAAGACCAATTGCACAAGAACCTGAATCACAGCTGTAATGGCAATAACACTAACCAGTAAGCCGCGTCCGAAACCGCCAGACATTACCATACCGAAAGGGATAATGGTAAGAATAACAGAGAGGATAAAACCAACTGTATACTGTTTTACGTTGCCATGAGCCGCGCCAGCAGCATTATGATCGTGACTCATTATAGAACTCCTAATAAGTAAACAACGCTGAATACACAGATCCATACGATGTCAAGGAAGTGCCAGAATAAGCTTAAGCAAGCAAGACGACGTGTGTTTGGAATAGTCAAACCATTTTGTTTGATTTGGATCATCAACACGATCATCCAAACTAAACCAGACGTTACGTGAATACCGTGCGTACCAACTAAGGTAAAGAACGCAGATAAGAACGCACTTGTACTTGGACCATGACCAGCATGAACTAAATGATTGAACTCATATAATTCCATTCCGATGAATGCTGCACCGAAAATAAAAGTCACGATTAACCAGGTAATAACTTGGTTAACATTCTTTTTATATGATGCAAGTACAGCAAAACCAAAGGTCACAGAAGAAATCAAGAGAGCAAAAGTTTCAGTTAATACGAAACCTAAAGACTCACCAAACAATTCTTTTGGACTTGGTGTTCCAGGTGGAATGTGACTGCTTAGAACAGCGAATGCAATGAAGAGTGTACCAAATATAATCAAGTCACTCATCAAATAAGTCCAAAAACCAAAGACAGTGATGTCGGTATCATCGTGATGATGTTCATCGTGTCCATGATTTTCGTGATGAAGTACTTCAGCCATTTTACTTAGTCCTTCTTCAAATGTTGTTCAAGTAACGCATAACGTTCATTTTCGATACGTTCAACTTCAGCAGCAGGAACATAGTAATCCACTTTTTTCGTGAATGAACTTCTAATGAAGCTGATCACAGCGGCTACAAATGAAACCACAACTAACCACCAGATGTGCCAGATTAAAGCAAAGCCCATCACAGTGATGATTAGAGCAATGATAACGCCTGCATCACGGTTAGTTGGCATATGAATGTCGACATATTTTGCAGGACGAGCATACGCTACACCATTTTCTTTGTCAGTCCAGAAGCGGTCAATGCCACTACCATTTGGAAGTTCTGCAAAGTTATAGAATGGGGCAGGAGATGAAGTAGACCATTCGAAAGTACGAGCATCCCAAGGGTCACCTGTTACGTCCATATTGTCTTTACGTTGTAAGAAACCAACAACAATTTGCATAACGAAACAGAAGATACCAATCGCAACCAGGCATGAACCGAAGAAAGCGATAGCTAGGTAAGGATCCCATTCTGGATTGTCATATGTATTCAAACGACGAGTCATACCCATAAAGCCTAGGATATAAAGCGGAATGAATGCAAAATAGAAACCAAAGAACCAGAACCAGAAAGATGCTTTACCCCAAGCTTCATTTAACTTCCAGCCAAACATTTTTGGCCAGTAGAAAGTGATACCCGCAAGCATGGCGAATACTACACCACCAATAATTACGTTATGGAAGTGAGCAATCAGGAACAATGAGTTGTGTACTAGGAAGTCAGCTGGTGGAACAGCCATTAATACACCAGTCAAACCACCGATACCGAAAGTCACAAGGAAACCGAGTGTCCAGTACATTGGTGATGTGAAAGTGATACGCCCCTTATACATAGTGAATAACCAAGAGAAGATTTTCACACCTGTAGGGATCGCAATAATCATGGTCATGATACCGAAGAACGCGTTAACGTTGGCACCAGCACCCATCGTAAAGAAGTGGTGAACCCATACCACGAATGCTAAAACAGTAATCGCGATAGTTGCATACACCATTGATTTGTAACCGAACAAGCTTTTGCGAGAAAAAACTGGAACGATTTCTGAGTAAATACCAAAAGCAGGTAATACCAAGATATATACTTCAGGGTGACCCCAAGTCCAGATCAAGTTCACATAAAGCATTGGGCTACCGCCAAGCTCATTCGTGAAGAAATGGAAATCAAAGTAACGGTCAAGTGTCAGCATTGCAATAGTTGCAGTTAACACTGGGAATGATGCGATGATCAATACTGCTGTACATAGTGATGTCCAGGTAAGGATCGGCATATCCATAAGTGTCATGCCAGGCGCACGCATTTTTACGATTGTAACAAAGAAGTTTACACCCGTTAAAAGCGTACCAAGACCAGAGATCTGGAGAGCCCAAATATAGTAATCAACACCAACACCTGGTGAATATTGAATACCTGATAGAGGAGGATAAGCCATCCAGCCTGTAGCAGCGAATTCACCAAGAACAAGTGAAGCCATCATTAGACCAGCAGCACCAGCAAATAACCAGAAGCTAAGAGAGTTTAATAATGGGAAAGCAACGTCACGTGCACCAATTTGAAGAGGTACAGTGATGTTCATCATACCTACAACCAGACCCATTGCTACGAAGAAGATCATAATTACACCGTGTGCGGTGAAGATCTGATCGTAATGGTCTGGGTGTAAGTAACCTTCACCGCCGCCACGTGCCAGAAATAATTGTAAACGCATCATGATCGCATCTGCGAAGCCACGAAGAAGCATCACAATAGATACGACGATATACATGATACCAATTTTTTTATGGTCTACCGATGTAAACCATTCTTTCCAGAGGTATCCCCATTTTTTAAAATAGGTGATACCGCCAAGAAGCGCAATTGCACCAATAGCCATAATGACCATTGTTACTAGTACAATTGGCTCTTTAGGGATCGCATCCCAATTGAGTTTACCTAATAACAACATGTCTTATTCCTCTACAGAAGCAGCATGTTCAGCATCTGCATGGGCAGTATGGTCAGCACCATGATAGTTGCTCATGTATTGATTGATTACTGAATCAAATAAGTTAGGCTCAACCGAAGAATAATAAGTTACAGGATGAGGCTTAGTAGGGAATGGACCTTTACGTTCAGCTTCTTCTGCAAGGGCTTTTTCTTTAGGAGTGTGAGCATTGTTAACCATTGCTTCAATTTGGTGTTTAGAACGGTTACCATCTTTTAGTGTTGCAAACTCTTGCTTATCCAAAACAGTTTTTTGAACAGCTTCAGGATTTACAGATGTACCGTTACCCGCTTTAACAGCAGTAACCCAGTTTTTAAAATCAGCTTCAGTAACACTGTGAGCTTTGAAGCGCATTTGAGTGAAACCATAACCACTATAGTTAGATGAGAAACCACGGTATGTACCAGTTTCATCCGCTAACATATGAAGTTGAGTTTTCATACCCGCCATTGCATAAATCTGGCCAGACAAAGATGGGATGAAGAAAGAGTTCATCGTAAAGTTTGAAGTGACCTGGAAATTGACAGGAGTTTGCTCAGGGAAACGTACTTCGTTAATGGTTGCTATTTCTTGCTCTGGATAGATAAACACCCATTTAAATTGTTCAGCAACAACTTGAATAGTTAATGGTGCTTTTTCTGAATCTAGAGGGCGGTATGGGTCATATTTATGTGAACCCCACCATGTTAGATAAGCTAAAATACCAATAATAATAACTGGGATACCCCAAACTACAATTTCAATAGCAGTTGAGTGTGCCCAAGTAGGTTTATAGTCTGCATCTTTATTTGACGCGCGATATTTCCAACCAAACCATAATGCCATAAGAATTGATGGAATAACCACCAAAAGCATCAAATAGATCGCAGTCATCATCAAGTCACTTTGACCTTGTGCAACTGGACCTTTAGAGTTTAGAAGTACTATATCACCACCACACCCTGTTAAAAGTGCAGCAAGCGTTGATAAAGACAATACAGCTAAAATCGTTTGTCTCATTTTACAACCTCGGTGAAGAGTCCCATTCCCTTATAAATATGGGATAGCGATTAAAGTGTCGCATGATTGAAAACTGATTTAGATTTAAATCAAGCATATTCTCAATCATGATACACCGCTACGTTGTAGGGCATTATGCCTTATATCTACAAACTTAGCTATATGTTGAAGGGCTAATTATTGGATGAATAAAACCATATTCTTTTGGTCGGAATAGTCATGCTGAATGCATATTTTTATTTATTTTTAAATGTTTAGTGAAGAAAAAAGGCGAAAAATCGCCTCTTTATTCAGTTGAAATATCTATTACTTTAGTTTTTGCTAAACGGTCATGAAGAGCGTTATTTCCTTTTGAGAAAAATAGTACGATGTCTGCAATGAAAACCACGACTAATACAGGGAAAATACTCACCACTTGAGAAAGTACGATAAAAAGAAATGAACGGATGAAGAAACCACGTAATTGACCTGGAAGTTGATTGGTTTCTGCATCGACTATCTGTAATTTGAAAATTTTCTTACCAATAGATTGACCAGATTTGGAAATAAGATAATTTTGAATAAACAATAAGCCAAAAGTATAAGCCAATAAAGCGATTGGAACCCAGTTTGGCATATTGTCTTTTAACATTTCAGCCAGTTTAATTTGATCATCGACAGAAAAATTTGTGGTTTGCTGGAAAGCCTCTGCTGGCATAAAAATCATGGTCATAATGATTTGTGGAAGAATAAATAATGCTAAATCAATTAGTTTGGCACTTATTCTTTTCCCAACAGTAGCAGCTTTTACCTGAGCTCGAGGAGATCTTTTGACTTCAATATTTTGAATTGAAGAAGGCTGGCTGGTCAAAGAGTGCTCTGTTTGAAGAGTTTCTGATGGATTCACACCTTGCGGTTGATATACAAGTTTGCCTTGTGTGAGTTCACCTAAAGCTTTCCATTCAGTCATACCTTGATGCCAGGCTAGATCTGTTAATAAAATTTGTTGGTCGGCAAGCATCTGGTTAACTTGCTCCAGACTGTATGGTCCAGCTTGTTGATTATTTCGCGCCAAGTAAATTTGCATAAATCTTAAATCTCAAAATATTACTTTAATGTAGGTCAAAGCCTGCACGTAGGCGATTATATTTCAAAATTATTTAAATGAAATAAAAAAGCCCTTTAATATACATATATTTACACTCAATGAGTAAAGCTAAAATTGAGTAGTACAAATGGTTAAAAAATTAAGTGCAACTGCTCCATGTTTTATGAACACAATGTAATTTCAAAGTAATTACAAAAGTTTGTCTTAGGTAATGTATGCCTAGCTTAAAACAATTAATACTATACACTGTGTAAAACTATGAGCGTAGTAAAAAATACGTTTCAAATCTGAATAACGGCAAGTGCATGACCTTACCACCTTAAATGACACTTTGGAAGAAATGATGAATCGTTGTTTATTGGATATGGTAAAAAACTGCAACCGGATTTTAATATTGAATAATGATCTGGAAATAAAAAAGCCTGAAACTTTCAGGCTTTTTTCATTAAGAATATAACTATGCTAAGAACTGGTAAGTTTCATTGTAATAACACCGAAAATAATTGATCCCGCTGCGATTAGCCTCCAAACTCCCATTGGTTCGTGCAATACGAATATTCCGATAAGGAAAGCACCGACAGCACCAATTCCGACCCATATGGTATAAGCTGTCCCGAGAGGTAAGGTTTTCATAGCAACAGCCAGTAAGCCGAAACTTAGGATCATAAAGAAAATTGTAATGACACTTGGTGTTAACTTTGTGAAACCTTCAGACAATTTCATAGAATAAGCCCAAACGATTTCGAAAAGACCAGCTAGCAGTAGATATGCCCAAGCCATTATGATGTTGCTCCAATATTATTATAGGTCGTCCTGGAGTAAAGAAAGGATAGAGTTAAGAGGTCGTCCCCTTATAGTTCTAACATATAAATTTTAGATAAATAAGTAAAGGATTTAATCAAAGAAATTTCATAAAATGATATGGATATAATTTAGAGTTATTCGCTATTTTTAGATCTGAAATTTATAAGATATCATTGTTCTGAAGGATTCCAAGATAACTTCATTTTGTATATCAATATAAAAAAGGCCCTCTTGAGGGCCTTTTTTATATGCTATGAATTAAGCTTGTTTGGTTTTCTCTTCAGCAAGGAAGAACCAGGTATCTAAAACCGAATCTGGGTTAAGAGATACTGATTCAATACCTTGTTCCATTAACCATTTCGCAAGATCTGGGTGATCTGAAGGACCTTGACCACAGATACCAACATATTTGCCAGCTTTACGGCAGGCATGGATTGCCATTGAAAGTAGTGCCTTAACTGCAGGATCACGCTCGTCAAACAAGTGAGAAACAATACCAGAGTCACGGTCTAAGCCAAGTGTTAACTGAGTCAGGTCGTTTGAACCAATAGAGAAACCATCAAAGTGTTCGAGGAATTGTTCAGCTAACAATGCATTCGTTGGCAACTCACACATCATGATGACTTTAAGTCCATTTTCTCCACGTTTGAGACCATTGAGAGCCAATAATTCAATTACACGTTTCGCTTCTGATACAGTACGTACGAAAGGAATCATGATTTGAATATTGGTTAAGCCCATTTCGTCACGAACTTTTTTGAGTGCACGGCATTCGAGTTCGAAGCAATCACGGAAGTTATCTGAAACATAGCGGCTTGCACCACGGAACCCAAGCATTGGGTTTTCTTCTTCAGGTTCGTATAATTTACCACCAATCAAGTTTGCATATTCGTTTGACTTAAAGTCAGACATACGAACAATGACAGGTTTGTCTGCAAATGCAGCAGCAAGTGTTGAAATTCCTTCGACCAATTTTTCTACATAGAATTCAATTGGAGATGCATAACCCGCTGTACGAGCAAGTACAGCAGCACGAGTTTCACGTGGTAAACTATCAATATTAAGTAATGCTTTAGGATGTACACCGATCATACGATTGATGATAAATTCTAGACGTGCAAGACCAATACCTTCGTTTGGAATTTGAGCAAAGTCAAATGCACGGTCAGGGTTACCGACGTTCATCATGATTTTAAACGGAAGTTTTGGCATGGATTCGATAGAGTTCTTTTGAACCTCGAAATCTAATGCACCTTCGTAGATGAAACCTGTATCACCTTCAGCACAAGAAACTGTTACTTCCTGACCATCAGTTAATACTTCAGTTGCATTGCCACACCCAACAATTGCTGGAACACCCAACTCACGTGCGATAATCGCAGCATGGCAAGTACGACCACCGCGGTTAGTTACGATAGCAGCAGCTCGTTTCATTACTGGTTCCCAGTCTGGGTCAGTCATGTCTGAAACAAGTACGTCACCATCCTGAACTTTGTCCATTTCTTTAATAGACGTAACAATACGGACTCTACCAGAACCGATACGTTGACCGATTGAACGACCTTCACAAAGAACATTACCTTTTTGTTTAAGGAGATAACGTTCCATTGTGCCAACGTTTTCACGGCTTTTTACTGTTTCTGGGCGTGCCTGAACGATGTAAAGCTGTTCATCATCGCCATCTTTAGCCCATTCGATGTCCATAGGAGCACCGTAATGTTCTTCAATAATAAGTGCCTGTTTAGCAAGTTCCTGAAGCTCTAGATCATTTAAAGCAAATTGTTGGCGATCTTGTTTTTCAACATCTACAACAACAACTGATTTGCCAGCAGCACCTTCTTCACCATAGATCATTTTTTGGTGTTTAGAACCAAGATTACGGCGAAGGATAGCGTGTTTACCTGCTTTTAATAATGGTTTAGATATATAAAATTCGTCAGGGTTAACTGCACCCTGAACAACCATTTCACCCAAGCCATAAGACGCTGTAATAAATACTGCATCACGGAAACCAGATTCAGTATCTAGTGTAAACATTACACCAGCAGCACCAGTTTCAGAACGAACCATACGTTGAACACCAGCAGAAAGGGCAACAACATCATGGTCAAAATTTTGGTGAACACGGTAAGCAATAGCACGGTCATTATATAAAGATGCAAAAACTTCTTTAATTGCAATCAATACATTATCAATACCACGGATGTTCAAGAAAGTTTCTTGTTGCCCAGCAAAAGATGCGTCTGGTAAATCTTCTGCTGTTGCAGATGAACGAACGGCAACCGCGATGTCAGGGTTGCCGTTTGAAAGAGCTGCGAAAGCTTCGCGAACTTCCTTTTCTAATTCGGGTGTAAGTGGGGTTTCAACAATCCATTGACGAATTTTTGCACCTGTCTCAGCAAGAGCATTTACATCATCAACATTTAATTGTCTTAACTCAGCCTGAATTTTGGCATTTAAGCCACTTTGTTCAAGGAATTCACGATAAGCAGCAGCTGTTGTTGCGAAGCCACCAGGTACTGATACACCTGCATTAGCTAGATGACTAATCATTTCCCCTAGAGATGAGTTTTTACCACCCACGATCTCAACGTCGTGTTTCCCTAATTTTTCCAGACCGATTACGCGCGCTTCCAAAGTTCTACTCCACTTTTGCAGTATTAATCACTATCTTGGCATGAAATTATAACAAAAAACTTAGTATATTGATTTTACTAAGCGACAGTCATGTAAGATCAGTTTACTATAAAGATTATATAGCACTTAGACAAATATTTGAGGAGAATTTTAATGTCAGAAAGTAAAGAAATTAAGCGAAGTGTATTTTTTATATCAGATGGGACGGCAATTACAGCCGAAACTCTTGGGCACTCTTTGCTGGCACAGTTTCCAAATGTAGATTTTGACATTCATATTATTCCTTATATTACTTCAGAAGAAGCTGCAATGAATGTTGTAGCAGATATCAATAAACGTGCAGAGCGTGATGGGGAACTGCCACTGGTTTTTGATACTTTAGTCGATCCTTATGTCAGAGACATTATTAATACAGCAAATGCGGTAAATCTGGACGTGTTCGAAGGTTTGATAAGTAAGTTGTCGGATGTATTGGGAACACCGCCTACAACTTTAGTCGGGCAGACCCATGCCGTTACTGACTCAGAATATTATAAAGCACGTATTGATGCAGTTCATTTTGCTCTGGATAATGATGATGGTGCCAGAACACGTCATTATGATAAAGCAGACCTGATTCTCATTGGTGTTTCACGTTCAGGTAAGACTCCAACTTCAATCTATTTATCATTACAATTTGGTATTCGTGTTGCTAACTATCCACTAACTGAAGAAGATTTGGATGATAACCGTCTACCAGCAGTACTTCGACCACATAAAAGCAAGCTTTTTGGGTTAATGATTGATGCAGAACGTTTGGTGGCAATTCGTACAGAACGTAAGGCGGGAAGCCGTTACGCAAGTTTTCATCAATGTGATATGGAACTGAGAGCGATTGAAGGGATTTTTATATCAGAGGGAATTAAATATTTAAATGTTTCAGAAATGTCTATCGAGGAAATTTCTACTCGTGTTTTACAGATGACTGGGTTGAAACGTCGGATAGGTTGATTCATAAGAATATATAATAAGCTTAGATTTTATTTCTATCTAAGCTTTTATGACAAAATGTTAGTGCAACAAAATATTTTATATTTCAAATAATTTATCAGCAGTGAATTTGATGGTTTGCTTGTGTTTTTTAT
>NZ_OOGT01000213.1 GCF_900323515.1 Acinetobacter stercoris
ATTCAATTCAGTTATTTTTAAAAACATATTTTACCTAAAGGAAGATATTTTTTATTTACAATAATAAATTTCCGATTCAACTTCATTAACCTTTCATCTCTATAAATATCTCCTGGTAGCATATAAAAATGATTTGCATCTTCATCTTTACCATTACAGCCTTGCTGAACAATAACTCTAAAAAAAGTATTTCCAGTATTTTTAATTACACCATTTTCCTCATCTATTTCATATTTAACAGATTGCTTCTTTGGTCGAACAATCAGTATGGTACTCATGGATACTGAAGGAAAAAAAGTGGTTATCCCCTTTCTGTTCAGACCAGGAAGAGCTGTCAATGGTGTTTCAATAAAAACCACCCGGTAATATCTTTCTTTATTATCACTTGGCCCGATATATAATATTTTAAAAAAATCAGTATTATTAGGCTCTATCTTTAACTGTAAAGGAGTATAAATAAGATCGCGATTTTTTTCATAAATCGGATGTTCCCCTCCTTTACCTGGTTTATCTATCTTATATGAACTAATCTGGTACATATTTGATGTTCGCGTATCATTTTTTATTGCTTTAGCTATAAAACTTTCATCAGACATCATTTCATAGATATAGGATGAAAAATATACAGCTGAGACTGAATGCGCTGTTAAACCCAGACTCAAAATAATCAGTTTTTTAACTAAATGTATCATGCAAGCAGATCCAGTTTATTTGATTTAACTATCGTTCTACCCCGATCCATTTTGCTTCAACTTTCACATCCCCCTCCGCATGTACTGTCCCTAACCAGTCAGTTCCTTCCATAGAAATTTTTGATATGGGGTTATTCATTGGAAACCTGAGTTTTAAATAAGTCTGATAAAAAAATCCTGAATTGTTTTCATCCCAGGGAGTTTCACCCCACAATGCATTTGTAATATCCATTTTCTGGGTTTCATCACAACCACTATACTGTTCAACGCGATTACCTAAAATATTGGTATAAGAAAGATATGCAGGGATTGGAACATTGATTGCTTGATCATCAGATTTAAATAAGCAATATTTTTGTCCAGCTACATTTACATTTTCACCAATAATATGTGCAGTGACGATATCTGCTTTACGTGGTGCAGATTGAATTATTTTATAATTGAACTCAATATCAGGCTCATAGTCTCCAATTTTACCTTCTAGATGTGTTAGTTGAGGGTTAGATGGTTTAATACTAATGCTATATTCACGAGGGATAATATCGACTGCCATAGACGTCGCAAATTGGTAGAACCCTGAAAATGGCGCGACGGTATTGTTAATTGCAAATGTAAAAATATTATCTTTATCTGCAGTTGAACCTCCATACCTGAGTAATTTTTTGAAAAAGGCTTTACTAAATAAAACACGTACATAACCAGAACCAGAATTCATCATTACATTAATTCTGTTATCGGTACCTGTATAATTATATCTTTTCCAGACACCATTGCCGCCTTCAATCTGAATATCACGATCCGATGGAATAAATCCTAATGCGGTGTTATCCACAACCATATAAAACCTTAATCCATTGTCAAAAGTGCCCGGATTTCCATCAATATCGTATTTAACCATTTGACAGGCAATCCCTTCTTTTTGATCTCCTATACCTGTCGCTCCGATGACATATTCACAATAAGTACTATTTTCTGCCAAAGACGGTGTGCCATCAGATGCAACCCATATTTCACTAAAGGCTTTGGTGTCCTCTAAACGGATATGCCCTGTTTTAGTTGCTGTCATACGGAAAATACGCCATCTTCCTGTTTTAGCATCTTTACAACGTTCACCTTTTTGCGGGTTATATTCTTCATTAGTTTCACAGACATTCATATCAATTACATCTGTTCCTCCAACACTTAATGATCTAAAGTGTTCATATGCTCCTGCTGCAAAAGATCCAAAAGCATATTGACCTCCATTTTCACCAAGACCTACTTTAGATTTAAATGAACCAGTATCATCTGTATATTCGGGAATCATGTAACCAACTGCTGGACACGGACCTCCAGCAGCCAACCGACAGCGTGTTCCTTGATATGGATTTCTAATCGAGCCATCATCAAGCCAAAAATCGACATAATAGTTATAATAAAGTCCGTAAGCCCCACCCATATACCCCAGATTATCCTGATTATCTTTACCAAATTTTGTCCAGACGTTCGCACCTGAAAACCGGGGATCCAGCGTAGATGGAGCAATGAAATATTCCCGATCGATCCTGTTTTCAACAAAAATATAGTTTTTTGCAGGAGCCAAATTCGTTACAGCAGGCTTAGTCAATGCATATGCTTCAGTTAAAAATAATAAAAAAATACCAGCTGCCAGAATGACATTCTTTATAGACTTAATCATTTCTTCGCACCTCTAGACTCTTATTTCGGGTGCTTACTGTTTTATATTTGCATTGAATGTCACCTAACCATTTTGCCCCACGAGCATCTTTCAGATTCAATTCAGACTCACAAATATCACCATTGCTTTCAATCAAGGTCAGAATTGGATAACGTTTATCAACATCTACAGAAAATTCACCATTACCATCTGTCATGGTTTTTCCGATATGGTTATGAATACTGGTATTACTTGCAACTTCGCCATCTGGATAATGGACCCGACCAAAAATGGTCACCATTTGCTTAATTTCTGGCTGAATGACCGATACATTGCCTGGATATAACACTACAGTGCTCTTACGCCCTTGACCGATATTGACACTATCTACAGAATTCCTATCATTTCTGAGCTCTACGATATATTGCTTATATGGGCTTAAAGGAATAAAGTTCTTTTCCCCTGATAAAGTGAAGTCTTGGCCGTTAATTAATGCAGAAACTTTACCTTTATCACTTAAACCTGTTTCAATAATTACACCCGAATTCATATTATTATTACCAAGTGCAAAATGTTGAGGAGTCACAGCAATAGAACCCTGACTTGTATAATTCATAGAATAACTATTGGCTGAACCACTCGCCGAAAATGTGCCCGTATTGTATTTTGTTTCATATCCAATATATGCTGATGCCATAAAGTCATCTTCATTGACTTGATAGTTTTTACGGTCAATAACCTGAGAAACATCTACACCTACGCCCGTAATTAAACTGTTTTGGAAATTTTGTTTATAACTGGCATTTGCCAACAAATTACTGTTCCGGCTGCTCAAACCTGCACTAAACCATTTGGAAAGTGGCATACGTACATCAAAATAGATGTACTTATCTTCATAGTTTTGCTGATTTTGATACTCTGAACGTTGGTAACCTGCTCTAAAGCTCACATCAACATAACGTGTATTGAACAGATTCTGTGTATATTCAATATTTGTAGTTGAATTAGTTCTCTTCAGATCTTCTGAATAACTCGTCGAAATAAACCCAAGTTTTTTATGCAACTGCTTCAAGTTTAAAGACAAACCCAAATCATAACTATCGGTTTCAGTAAAAGATAATTTATTGCCTACATCACTGAGATTTCTTGAACCCCATACACTGCCATATCCCTTGGGCAAATTATAATTAATGGTAGCAGAAGCACGATAAGAGGCATCTGTTGTAAGCATAGATTGTAAATTTAAGGTCGTACCCAAAGGTAAGGTAATGTTGCTCTCTATTTCATTAACTACATTTTCATCAAAAGCATATAATGTTGAACGCAAACTCATACCTGAAAATACCGGAAAATTTTTAGCAGCAGCAACTCCCACTAACCACGTCTCTGTTTCTCTTTTTGCATATTCTGCTGGACTTTCTCTCAACATGTATTTCAACATCCCGCCAAAAACCTGCCAATCCAGTACACCTGTCACACTTGAATTTCGTCCAAGTGATTTATTCACCTGTGCAACAGTAGCACTAGTTTCCTGCCCGTTAATTAAAATTTTGACTTCAATATTGTATAAACCATAAGGTAAGCCTGAAGTATCAACCTCGTGACTCCCCATTGAAAAATTTTGAATACTAAGTAAACGCCCATCACGATAAAGCTGGACAGAACCAGCACTTGGTAAAAAAACAACGATTGGAACCAAAGACTGCGTTTTGTCCTCGATCATGGTATTGCTTTTATTTCCATAGGTTGCACCATAAACCTTACTGGTATTTAATGCATTCAGACTGGCGATAGATTGCATGCTCCAGGTGTCCATCATACCGACAGCAAATCTATTTCCTTCAAAGTCTCGTTCATACAATGCACGATATAAATCCGAACGTGTATTTGACTCCCCCACACCATAAACTGAACCGTTTAAAAGTAGATGATGTTCACGAATCGAACTGACACTATCCAGACTCAAATAATTGGACGATGTATTTCGACCGTCATAGTCATTATAAGAAGCACCAAAACGATAATTTAAAACCGAAGAAAAACCGTCTGAAGTTGATTGCCCTAACACATCTGAACGAGAAATAAATTTTGTTCCCAAAGCATTTTTATTAACCTTTAGCTCCAGATACAAAGACTGCAAATCAAATTGAAAAGATGCATCATCTGTAACTTTGAGCGACATATCCGTATCAAATGCTTTTTTTAATTTCTCTAATTCATTTTTTACAGTTTGTGAAAGTTCTGTAGTTTGTACGACATCTTCAAATAAAATACGCTCAACATATAACTGACCTTTTTTATACGTAATCAGTGCATCCGCAATTTTTTGCTTACTCTTGCCATTTTCAATTTGTGTATCTGCTTCAAACTTCAAATATACTGGTACGGTAAGCCCTTGCATCAATGCTCTGGAAAGTAGAGCAGGAAACATATATTTCCCCATATGAATTTGGGATTGCTTCTCGTTGGCAAAAGCAGAACCCGACAAGATCAGCAAACTATAAAGAATACGGCTCTTCATAATGCTTACCTTGCTACATTTATATATTTGCTACCGTGCCAGATCCCTAAATGAGTTTTTCCATCGTTAATATCTATATGCTGAAGCGTTACAGATTTACCAGGCATGACATAGTATCTTTCACGGCAGCCATTTCCATCTTTATTCTTTGATTCATCGAGGCACTTTCCAGCAGCTACAACCCTAAAACTACTATTTCCAGTATTATTGATAGTGCCATTTGTATAGTGATAATCGAACTTTTCCTGACGCGGAGCGACTACTAAAATCGTGTTAATTTGTGCAGATGTTGTCGCTTGAGCTCCTTTATTTGCAGTATCCTCACCTGCACTGACAACAGGTGCATCAATCCAAGATAAGCGATAGTAACGCTCTTTATCATCAGATGGACCCTGGTAAATGATCTTGAAAATATCTTTGGCAAAACCTGGCAATACAAGTCCAGCAGGTGTAGACAATATTTCAGATTTGGATTGCATTTCTATCAACTGGCCATCAGCCAGTGGTGAACTGATACGAAAAATTTTAAGTCCGACAAATCGTGCAACATCCGTAGTATTTTCGATTTCTTTTGATAAAAGAGACTGATTGGGCTCAATGATCGAAGTAATATCTCCCACATTGACTGCCGCACATTGAGAAGAGATCAATAATCCAGCAATTAAACCTGATACCTGAATATTCATTCGCTACCCCCTAAGCCCTAAGAAGCAAGGGAGAACATATTCCCCCTTACTGGGTCATCATGACCACCGAAAATGTTCTGGATTGGTTTATGGTGTTGTTGTCCAGTTTGCATTAAATTGCACAGCGACTTCGCCATCCCAGATACCATCTGTCAGATCTTTGAATTGTGCAGCTGTAGTACCATCTGCTGTTGCAGAATCAATCGTAAAAGTAAAATTATTTTGTGCAGAAGTGCGACCTGTTCCTGCAAAAGCTGTTGATTGAGCTAATGCTTCTAAACCGGCATTAATATTTTGTGCGGTATCAATCATTTTTGTTTCAGTTGTTTTAGATAATTTGTCACCATTCCAGACTACACCTACGTTTAGAGTAGATGCATCACTGGTACGGCTTAATGTATTACTGATCAATTTAGACGATAATTCAAAATCTGTTGCACCACTCTGACCTTGCACCGTGACATCAAAAGCACCCACTTGTGTATTAAACTGCTCAAGACCTTCTGCATACTGGAAACTTAAAGATTTTAATGGCGTAACGACTAAAGCGCTTGTTGTATCTTTCTTTGCAGTTGCATCCCATTTAGCAGTTGCAGAAGCTGATATATCGGCAAATACAGAAGTAGCGAATAATGAAGAAACTGATAGGACAGTCAACGCAGAAACTAATTTTTTCATAGAAACCTCAATAAAAATGTTACCGACTGACTATCGGAACACTAAGACCCTGATGATCAAAAGACAGGGGAACCTGAAAACTAGCAACTAAAAACCTGCTAGAAAAACAAACCCAAAGGCTGTTTATTTGTGCTTAAGAAAGCATTATTAAAATGATATAAAGTATATTTTTTTACTTATTAGCCGTTTACGTATAACTTTCTACCTTTTTACGCACAACATGCGGAATCAATATTTCACCAAAAATTATTTTAAATATTATCAATAAAAATCAAACATATAGATAAAATAATTATAAATATAAAATACAAGACATATAGACTAAACTTCATATC
>NZ_OOGT01000399.1 GCF_900323515.1 Acinetobacter stercoris
TTTTTATATAAAAATCTGTATTCAATATCTCAATTTCTGATTTTTTACATAATACAGGAGAATATATGTTTATTTTATTGGTTGAAGATGATCCATTCATTGCAAAAAGCATTCAGCTTGCATTACGTCATCTCAACTTTTCAATTGAACATGTAAGCTCTGCCAAAGATGCAAACTACTATATCCAGAATACGTCTGTTGATTTATGCCTGCTTGATCTAGGTTTGCCAGATCAAGATGGGCTGGATTTACTCAAAATCTGGCGTGAAAAAAATATTCACCTTCCTGTTTTGGTGCTTACTGCTAGAAATAAGACGCAAGATTGTGTTGAAGCACTTAATCTGGGGGCAGATGATTATTTAACAAAACCTTTTGAACTGCCAGAATTAATCGCCAGAATCCACGCTTTGGGACGAAGACATCGTGGTTATGCGAGTAATATCATTACATTAGGGGATTTAACTCTAGATAAGGCGGCACAAATTGTTTTTTATAAAAATGAACAAGTACCATTAGCTCGCCGTGAATATGCATTACTCGAAACATTCATGCTGCATCCAAATCAGGTTTTAAAAAATGATGTCTTAATTGATAAGGTATATGGCTTTCAGGAAAACATTGAAAGCAATGCTTTAAATGTACATGTATTTTATTTAAGACAAAAAATCGGCACTGAGCGGATTCAGACCATTCGAGGTGTTGGCTATCTTTTTCATGCAAAAGATGAGTCTGAATCATGAAAAACTATAGCCTGAAATTGCGTTTGGTTCTCAGCATTATAAGTGCATTTATTGTCGTTTGGGGTATAGCTTTTACCTTGCTGTATACAAACCTTGAACGAAAAATGACTGAAACACTTGATGAACGGCTATCTGCTTCAGCACATATGGTTGCCAGATTGCTACATCAAATTCCTCCGAATGATCTGATCGCAACCGCAAAACCATTACTCAATGATCCAGATCAGCAAAACTTTATCGCATGTGAAGTTGCTTTTTTCAGTGCAAATGTAAGCTTAAAAAAACAGGTTGTTGCCAGGACACGTGGAGCACCTGAAAACCTAAGCAACCGCCCTATTGGCTTTAGTTCATGGACAGATCATTCTGGCAATGAATGGCGTGGTTTTGTATTAGAAAAACATAACTTACGGGTCGTTTCAGCGGAAAAACTTAAGTTTCGTGAGGAATTATTATTAGAGATTTTACAATCTATTCTTTATCCGCTGATTCTGACTTTAATACTTTGTATTATTT
>NZ_OOGT01000366.1 GCF_900323515.1 Acinetobacter stercoris
TGGCTCATCAATTACTGACAAAAATTCTCAAATAAACTTCGAGTAATTTCTACCAATCAATCAATGATAATTTATCGTTAATCAACCAGTAAAAATCCACACAAGTTGTTCTTCATATTCTCTTAATGATCTTCTTCATGGCTCATCGCCATCAAGCTAGGTCGGCTATATTACTCTCTATTTCTAGAAAGTCAACCATGATGTTCATTTATTTTTAAACAACCCAAACTCAATCAATTTCTTCAACTAACTGATTTTTAAGAAGTTTTAATCAACATCACCGCCGATGGATGTGCATTCTACAGCATTTTATGCACCTTGCAACACCTTTTTGTGATTTATTTTATCAGGCGTTGTTTTTTTAAACACTATTTCTCACATTATTATGCTTTCTTTGAAAAATGTACTTTTTTTACTCATTTTTTTTATTTAAACTTAGTCAATTCTTTTTTATTTTATTTAAATGATTTCTTTCTTCCGAAAACGGCATTATTTATTCGGGACATTATTATTTTTTGTCCCCATCAGCTCTTTTGCCTACTCTCCCCATAATATTTACATTACGACATTATCTATACTGAGTTATGTTCACTGGAAAGACCCTACGCCTAATGTTTGTGTTGTAGACAATGCAAATGCAACAACACAGCTTCGAAATTTCTCTAAACAACTACAATATAATTACACGATAGGATCTGTTCGGTTAGAGTCTGTTTCTAAAGAAAATTGTGATGCTGTTTTTTTTACCAACACATCACCTGAAGTACAACAGCAGTTCTTACTCAAAAATACTAATGCTCTGATTTTGTCTTTTAGTACCAATAATAATGACTGTGAAATTGGCAGTGCATTTTGTCTATTTACAACTAAAAATGGCAACACCTCTTTTAAAATCAATCTTGATACTTTAAGTCGTTCTCGTGTCCATGTTGACCCTCGTGTACTTTTATTAGCAAAGAACGCGGAGAACTAAAATGATGAATTTTTTTAAAACGCGCTCCTTACAAACATTATTCAGAAAATCACAGATTACAATTTTTGCTATTACGTTCCTGATTTGTACAGTTACATTTATTTCCATTTCTGTTTTAACAGTTGAATCTTACGCCAAACAAAATTTACAACTGATTGGGCGAACTATTGGTGAACGAATCCAGCCTGCTCTAGTCTTTAAAGACCAAATGGCACTTTCACAAATATTGAATGAATACACGCATCAACATTCGATCCGTAAAATTCAGGTACTCGATAGCCACGGCGAACAGATTTCTCACAGTATTAAAACGATTGAACATTATTCAGGTTTACAAAATCTGTTTGATCATTTCTTCCTTCAAGATCCTGTCGAATTACCCATTTATCATCGTAGTCAACTGGTTGGACAGCTTATCGTCTACGGTAGTGCCAATGAGATTATGGCATTCTTCTTTAAAATCTTTGTCGGCCTGGCGATCGGAATGTTTTTTATGCTGGTTGCACTATGGTGGACGATCAATTCAACCTACCGGCACATCATGCAATCTATCTTCCCACTTATGAATATTGCCAAACTCGTCAGTGGGCAAAAAGCTTACAATCTACGTTTTCCTAAAAACAATATTAAAGAATTTCAGGATTTAAATAATGTTTTTAATGAACTTCTGGAAGAAATTCATGTTTGGCATAATCATCTTCAAAC
>NZ_OOGT01000096.1 GCF_900323515.1 Acinetobacter stercoris
CTATTATTATTAATATTATTTAAACAATTTGACATTTATTGATACAAATCACAATAGCTAGCAATTAGTAATTTTGTTTATATCTCCAGCGCTGGAAGCTTATAAAACTTAAAAAAGGAGAATGATATTGAAATTATTTCAAAGCCAATTATTTAATCAGCCTAAACCTTTCTTTCTATTATTCAGTATCGAATTCTGGGAGAGATTTGGTTACGCTGGATTACAAGGCATATTGGCAGTTTATATGGTCAAAATGTTAAAAATGTCTGAAACAGATGCTATTACATTGTTTTCATCATTTACAGCTCTGGTTTATGCTCTGGTTAGCGTTGGAGGATGGTTAGGAGACCATATTTTAGGAAATAAACGGATGATTGCTTTAGGCGCATTTGTTCTGGCTATCGGTTATGGTGTGATTTCTTTTAGTAATCGCGTGGAGCTGCTTTATATCGGCATGGCAACATTAGCGATTGGGAGTGGATTATTTAAATCAAATACCAGTGCAACCTTAGGGTCACTTTATCAGAAAGATGATTCACGATTAGAAGGTGCATATACCCTTTTTTATATGTCTATTAATATCGGCTCTTTTTTCTCATTATTAATTACGCCATATATCGCTTCAAATTATGGTTGGAATAAAGCCTTTCTCGTATGTTTCATTGGACTGCTTATTACCTTAATCAATTATTTTGTCTATCAAAAACTACTTGATGGTTATGGTTCGGCTCCCGATTCACAGCCACTGAACAAAAAATATGCCTTTCTAAGTGGTATAGGCATAGTTTCTATTATTGCTATAGTCACATGGTTACTCCATCATCAAGATATTGCCCGTATTATTTTAGCGATTATCAGTGTTTTGGTTGTTACCGCTTATTTTAAAATCATGTCCAAACAAAACATCGTCAACAAAAAGAAAATGCTATTGGCATTAATCCTTATGCTACAAGCTATTGTATTTTTTGTTTTGTATAATCAAATGTTTACTTCTTTAACTTTTTTTGCGGTACATAATGTCCAAAAACAACTATTCGGTATTAATATCCATGCCGAACAGTTCACAGCATTAAATCCTTTTTGGATCATGATCTTAAGCCCGTTCCTTGCTGTTTTTTTACAAAATATGGTAAAAAATTTCCAATAACATATAAGTTTGCAACTGGAATGCTTTTTTGTTCTTTTGCTTATTTTGTTCTTCCTCTTGGTGCAAAATTTGCGAATTCCCACTTTTTAGTCAGTGCATGGTGGCTGGTCATTTCATATTGTTTTCAATGTATTGGAGAAATCATGATCTCAGGTCTGGGGCTTGCCATGATTGCTCAACTCGTTCCAAAGCCTTATCACGGTTTCGCAATGGGAAGCTGGCTTTTAACGACTGCTGGTGCAAATGTTATTGCAGGTTATGTTGCGAACTTAACTACTGTTCCTAATAAAGTCCTCTCTCCTGCTGAAAGTCTGTCTATATATAGTCATGTATTTCTGCAAATCGGATGTAGCACCTTGGTCATTGCAATTGTAATGTTCATCTTTGCATCTTCTCTCAACAAAATGCAGTCAGATGAATATCAAAACACAGCAACAAATGACATATAAAACACAATAAAACCAAAGCTTAATAAAAAATTAACGCTTATATCAAAAGCTAAGCAATAAGGAATATTACCTTGAGTAACCCTATGATTAAAATGACGATCAATAGTCTGATTCTTGGCTATTTCAGTAGCACTCTTGCTCATGCAGAAATCGATGTTATTTCAAAGGATCAATTTAAAAATCAATATTTATCTCCTTTGAGTTTCCAGTTTGGTGGTCAATTACGTCCACAATGGATTCATAATATGGGAGATGAGCCTGGTTATTATCGTGACGGACATGATGGACTAAGCCGTTTACGCTTCACAACAAACTATGAACTCTCCGAACAGACCAAACTATTAGGCTATTATGAACTCGGAATCAATGTACCTAAAATATTAGATATGGATGGGCATTATAAAGAAGGAGCTAAAAGGACAGTTCGAAGACTGGCATATGTCGGTGTAGAAAATAGTCAATATGGTACTTTAACTTATGGTCAACAATATGGTCTGTACTACGCTGTGATCGGGTTAAAAAGTGATGTCTGGGATAATGATGGGCATGCTGGTGCAACAGCCATCGGTGTCAATGGTCATTATGATGGTGCAAACCGGGCAAAAAACAGTTTGATGTATACCAATACTTTTGGCAAATATAAGTTATATGTGAACTACCTTTTTCCTGAAAGAGCCATTGATGTTGATTCAGAGCATGATTATCGGCGTAAACACGGAGAAGGTATTGGTCTGGACTACAACTTAAATAAAAAAACAACTTTGAGTTTAGCTTATAGTTCAACAAACGCTAAAATGAGAGATTCTTTGGGAAATAAGAAAAATTACCATCAAAATATTCTAGGCTCTGCGATCACGTTCACTCCACATAACTGGTATCTGGTTGGTACAGCAAGTTATTATAATGACTTTGTACCCGCAACAGAAAATAGACATATCAATCATTATTTTGTTGGTGATGGCTATGGTTTAGAAGGATTTGCAGGTTATACATTTAAATTAGATAAACCTTTTTTAAAATCCATTCAACCATTTATAGCTGCTGATCGTTTAAATTTAAATGCTTCTGACCATGACTACCATGCAAATCACCAATATGTAGGTCTCTCAACAAATCTAGGTCATGGGGTAAAAGTAATAGCTGAGCATACCTTTGCCCAGACCACTGATGATGCTGAAAAAGACTCTACCTGGCTCACCTTTTTTATTAGTTTTTAAGCCTTGAACCCAGCACGTTAAGCATATCGTTTAACGTGCCATATTCAGTTGTTGGATCCAATGCCAAATTGCACTGGCTCCAAACCAGAGTGCAACCAGAATCAGCATCAATACGACTATGCCTAAAATATCAGGGACATGTATCCATAGCCAAGCCACAACAGGATTACGCCAGAATGCAGACTCTGCCTGTTTCTGTTCCAGTTTTTCATGTAAAAAAGGGTGAATAATATGATTTTCACTCTCTATTTGGTACTCTGAACGAATATGCTCATGCACCACATCCAGAGCCTTACGGCTAGGACGAATAAAAATATCAAATACAGTTCCAAGGACAGGAATGCAGCCTACTATTCCATCGAGTACAGCTAACTTGAGTACGCCATTGAGTTTGGCTTGAGGTACACCAATCTGCTTGGCTTTATATACGGCATAACATGTTAATACAAAGCCAGCGATATCACCTGCAAAAGGAATTGTGCTCAATGCAGCATCTGCACCTACCCCTTGTTTGGTAAAAGGAATACGTACTACCGAGTCCATCATATTGGCAAACTTTGCCAAATCCCGTTCCAAACGTATAACTTCATTTTGACTTAATTTTTTTTCTTGGCTCATTTAAATCTCTAAAGAATATTCGACAAATTCATCAACAAGATTAGCCTGATCATCTAGACCACTAAATTTCTCAAACGGCACCCAATATCGACTGCAAACATACATCGTTGCAACTATTTTGAAATTTCAACAACCTCTAATTTTCAGACCCGGATCTCATTTTATACAGAAAAAGAGAGTAACTGTGAGGCAATATACAAATAGACCAACACACCTGTTGCATCACAAATCGAAGTCACCAAAGGAGCAGATGCACTTGCTGGATCTAGTTTTAACAAATTGAGTATGAAAGGTAGACTCATGCCAATGATGCATCCTAACAGAACAATCCCTGTCATACTCAATGCCAAGACCAGAGCAACCATTTCGTCCCCCCGATATAGCCCTAAAATAGAGACAGCCAAAGCCATTGTTCCACCTAAGCATAAAGCGACCAATAACTCTCGAAATAGAAGATATAGCCAGTCTTTTGCTTCAACATCTCCAGTAGCCAAGGCTCGAACCATAAGCGTTGCAGACTGTGCTCCTGCATTACCACCGCTTCCAACCAACAATGGCAAAAAGAATACCAGAACAATATTTCGGGAAATGATATCTTCAAAATGTGCAATACCGATACTTGATAGCAAACTTCCAAAAACTAAAATAACTAACCAGAACACTCTCTTTTTATATAACTGTAAAATCGGAGCTGTTTTTATACTCAGTTTTGAGGATGCATCAACTGCACTGGATTTTAAAAAATCCTCCGTTGCTTCCTCACTTGCAACATCCATTGCATCATCATACGTGACGATACCCACCATTTTTCCAGAGTCATCAACGATAGGTAGAGCTAAAAAATCATAACGTGCAATTTTTTTAGCAACCTCATCCTGATCAGTATCTACACGACAAAAAATCACATCTTTGATCATCAGATCCTGAACCAGCGCATTTTCAGGAGCAAGAATCAACTGTTTTAGAGAAATAACCCCTAAAAGTTTACGATCACTATCCAGCACATAAGCAATATAGATCGTTTCCGTATCTGGTGCTTCCAAACGCAGCATTTGTATGGCTTGAGTCGTGTTTAGTTCAGCCGTTAATGTTGCATATTCAGAACTCATGATTGCACCAGCAGTACCCTCAGCATGTTGGGAAAGCTGGCGGATATCTTCACGTTCCGCCTGTGCTAAAGCAGGCAAAAGTGCATTTTGTTGTTCAGTATCCAGTTGTTTAAAAATATCTGCCCGCTTATCTGAGGACATCTCACCAATAATTTTCGCTAATTCTGACCATGAAATAGTTTTTGCCAACTGTACCTGTTTTTCGGGTTCCAAATATGAAAACACATAAGCCCGCTCAGGCAGATGAAGTAATAGCTCTCGGCCCGAATCCAAAGGAAGTTGATTCAATATATCTGCTATATCTACAGCTTTAAAACTTTCAATTGCTTTTAACGCTTGATCAATACGTTGATGCTTGAGTGCATCATCCAATAAAAGCAGAAAATTATTCTGAGCCATCTTTATTCTTTTCCGAAGTGATTAATCATGAATAAGCCCGAAAGCATCATGACTGATAACCTGATCTATTTCTGTATTTTTTTAGTTCTATTCCTACTAAAGAGAAGAGTGAAACACTCCTCCCCCTTTTTATTTTTCTAGCTTACTGTTTTCTTCTTGAATAATGTACGGATAAACACATACATAAATGGGATAAAAATCAGCACCAATATAGTCCCGAAAATAACTCCTCCCAATACACTAACACCAATTTCACGGCGGCTGACAGCCCCTGCGCCAAAAGCTAAAACCAGCGGAATAACACCGGCACCAAAAGCGATTGATGTCATCAGAATTGGTCTTAAACGTAGCCCTGCACCCTCTAGTGCAGCGGCAACTGCAGTTTTACCTTTCTGCTGGGCCAGTGCTGCAAACTCGACAATAAGAATGGCATTTTTACATGACAAACCTATTGTGGTCAGTAATGCAATCTGGAAATAAATATCATTGGGCAAGCCAAATAATTTTGCCAAAACAATATTTCCCCCGATACCCAACGGAATAGCCGCAATTACAACACTTGGAATAGACCAGCTTTCATACAACGCTGCAAGACATAAAAATACAAAACCAATTGAGACCAAATATAAAATAATCGCCTGACTGCTAGATTGCTTTTCTTCATAAGATAAGCCAGTCCATTCCAGATCAACCCCTTTAAACTGCTCTACTAACTGATTCAAATCCTGCATTGCGGCACCTGAACTCGCTCCACCTGCAACATTGGCTTGTAATTGTAAAGCACTATAGCCCTGATAACGTTTTAAAATATCAGGGGCTCCAGTCCAGTCAATTTGTGAAAAAGAACTAAAAGGTACCATTTGATTCTGATCATTTCTGACTGACCATAACTGCAAGTTTTCAGGACTTGCCCTAAATGCAGTATCGCCTTGCATTATCACTCTTTTTACACGGCCACGATCAATAAAGTCATTAATATAGGTACTTCCCCATGCTGACGATAAGGTACTGTTCACATCATCAATATTTAGACCATTCGCAATCACCTGTCTTGGATCAATTTTTACATTCAGATTAGCCTTGCTATCTGTAGATTGTTTATCCAGATTGCTAAATTTTGAAAATTGCGAAGATGTGTCCTGCATCTCCTTATAGACTTGCTCAAGCGCTTTTTGACCTTGCCCATTAAGATCACGTATCCAGAAGTCCAGACCATCTGTTGTTCCCAAGCCAGTCACGGATGAAGGTAGAGTAATATTAATTTTCGCATTTGGATTATTTCTAAAATGTTTCATGACTCGTTTCTGAATGGCTTCAGCAGAGTTATCCTGACCTAGACGTTCATCCCAAGACTTTAAAGCAATATAGCCCTGCCCCAAATTCTGACCGCTACCTGAAAAATTCCGACCATAACGAATCAAGACAATATCAACATTATCTTTTTCTTTATCCAGAAAATATTGCCGGATCTGCTCACCTGTTTCCTGTGTTTTCCACATCGGTGCACCATCTACAATAGAAAACTGTACACTCAGTACCCCCTGATCTTCCTTGGGAATAAAACTACTTGGCAAGGTTTTATATAAAAGTGCAAAAACCGAAATCAATCCAAAAAATAAAACCCATATGACAGTTTTATTGGCCAAAGTTTTTTTAGACAAATTTAAATATGAATGCTTTAAACCATCAATTTTCTGATTAAACCAGACTGCCCATTTTGCTGATTCGGATTTTTCAGTTGGCTTTAAAATCAAGGCACACAAGGCTGGAGTTAAAATCAGGGCAATCAATAACGACAGACTCATCGCTGCGACAAGACTCACCGAGAACTGCCGATAGATCACACCTGTCGATCCACCAAAAAATGCCATTGGGATAAATACTGCCGTCAGAACCAGTGTAATACCAACCAAAGCACCGCTAATTTCCTGCATGGATTCTATCGAGGCTTCTCTCGCTGTCATATGCTGCTCATGCATCAGACGTTCAACATTTTCCACAACAACTATGGCATCATCCACCAGAAGACCAATCGCTAATACCAATGCAAAGAGAGTCAGTGTATTAATACTCATTCCTATCATATAAAGAACTGCAAAAGTTCCCAAAATGACGACAGGCACCGTAATGGCAGGAATAAGCGTTGCACGCCAACTTTGCAGGAAAATAAACATGACGATAATCACCAATACAATCGCCTCAAAAAGTGTCTTGACGACTTCTTTAATTGACTCTTGAACAAATGGCGTATTGTCACGCGGATAGACTATTGTATAACCTTCCGGAAGTTGTTCAGAAATTTGTGCCAGAGCTTGTTTAATCAGTTTGGATGTCTGGATTGCATTTGCACCAGAGGATAAAGAAATAGATAAGCCTGCTGCCTGATAACCATTAATTGTGGTTAAAAACTGGTAGTTTTCTGCACCTAACTCTATACGTGCAACATCTTTTAAATAAACAAAACTCCCAGCCTTATTTCCCTTTACAATCACATTTTCAAAATCGGCTACAGTTTTGAGTTTTGAACCAGCAGTTACTTTTGCATTCAGGTATTGATCTTTATTTACAGGTAAATCACCGACTCCTCCAGCAGCAACCTGCGTATTTTGTGCTTCAATTGCCTGACCAATATCACTCGGCATCAAGCTATATTGTTTCAGTTTAAATGGATCAAGCCATATTCGCATTGCATATTGAGAACCAAAAGTATCAAGCTCACCAACCCCCTCCAAACGACCTAACTCATCCTGAATATGTGTCGCCAGATAATCTGCCAATGCAAAACTACTGGTTTTCCCTGAACGATCATATAAACCAATCACCATGAATGTATCACCCAGTGACTTACTTACATTCACCCCCTGTCTTTGAACTTCATCTGGTAATCTGCGGATTACTGAGCTAATACTGTTTTGCACCTGAACCTGTGCTGTATCCGGATTTGTGCCATTTTTAAAACTGATGCTAATCCGGCTACGCCCAGTTGAATCACTGCTTGAACTAAAATAAAGGAGATGGTCAATACCCTGGATTTGCTGCTCTAAAACCTGGGTAACACTCTGCTCCACAGTCTGTGCATCAGCACCGCTATAATTGGCTGAAATGGTAATTCTTGGCGGTGCAATATCTGGGTAACGCTCAACAGGTAAATTAATTAATGCAAAAATACCAAAAGCCATAATAACAATGGCAATGACTCCTGCAAAAATAGGTCTGTCGATAAAAAATTTGGATAGCATCAGTTAAATTTCTATATGCAAACTGAAAAAGGGTTTCTATATCCGAACGAGAAAAATATAGAAAAATCGAATCAGATTATAATCAACTTAGCACTTGATTTAATTCAAGTAAAATTACACAAAATATGATTTTTCCTTTGAATATGTAGAAAGTGTGAATAACAAAAATAGTATATTTTTATTTCATGCAATCTTAATCAAAAATTCATTCGAATGACATTATTCTATTCCACACTACTTTATCCATTTACAAGCATAGATTTATAAAACATGCTAAGAAAAAGTTTAATTTTACTGAGTATGATCAGTTTAGTCGGCTGCGATGATGATAAAGTAATGACACAACCATCTCCTGAATACAAAGAAGCAAAAATTATTGTCATTGGTCATCGTGGTGCAAGTGCGCTACGTCCTGAGCATACTTTAGAAGCGTATCAAAAAGCTATAGATGATGGTGCAGATTTTATCGAACCCGATCTGGTTTCAACAAAAGATGGCGTTCTTGTTGCCAGACACGAAAATGAAATTAGCGGTACAACAAATATTAGTACATTAGCCCAATTTGCCAATCGTAAAACCACAAAATTAATTGAAAAGACCTCAATGACTGGTTGGTTTACTGAAGACTTTACTCTATCCGAACTTAATCAGATAAAAGCACGTGAACGCATTCCTGACTTACGTCCAAATAATGTTCAGTATAATGATCAATTTGAAATACCAACATTAGATCAGATTATTCAGCTTGCTGAAAAAAACTATAAAGAAACCGGGAAAATTATCGGTTTATATATTGAAACCAAACATCCAACTTATTTCAAAAAGAATAATTTGGCTATGGAAGATACTTTGATTAAAACCTTATCGAAATATCAATATACCCGTGAAATTGCCCCGATTTATTTGCAGTCTTTTGAAGTGACCAATCTAAAAGAAATGAACGATCAGCTCACTTCACATAAGTCACTAAAAAAGGCCAAAACCATTCAACTCTATGATTCTAAAGATCTTGTTCCTGCTGATCTAGAAGAACCAAATGCCGTAAAAATGACTTATGGTGATATGGCAACGCCTGCTGGCCTAAAAGCCGTAGCCAAATATGCTCAAGGTGTTGGACCATACAAGGATTACATCATCCCTGACAACACTCAAACTCCAACAAGCTTTGTTAAAGATGCTCATGCAGCAGGTTTAAAAATTCATCCTTACACATTCCGCCCAGAAAATAATTTTGTGCCGAAAGATTTTAAATGTAGTGCTGCTGAAAAAGATGCTGCAAAACGTTGTGAAATCGGTGCATTAAAAGAATTTGAAATGTTCTTTAAAGCAGGTGTTGATGGTATCTTTACCGACGATCCTGGCTTGGGCCGTAAAGCTGTCGATCTTTATTTAAAGTAATCACCTCAGGTAGTATCAAAGGGAAAAACTCCTTTGATACTAAATACTTATTTTCCTAAAAGCTGAAATTTTCATTGAGCTTTAAATAAATCAAATAACATGGTTTTAAATATCATTGTATTTTAAGGTTCATATGTTATTTTGCTAAAAATTTTTTAGACCTCTCCCATTCCCATGAGCGATTATTCTCCTTTTAAAGGCAAGACTGGTTTTAAACGTGTTTTGAATGCAACAGGTTACTCTCTTGCAGGTTTTCAGGCAGCGTTTAAAAATGAAGCTGCGTTTCGTCAAATTATTTTCATTAATCTTGTTCTTATCCCACTTAGCTTTTTTCTAGATATCACACGTGGTGAACACGCCTTGATGATTGTTGTCTGCCTACTTGCTATTATTGTTGAGCTTTTCAACTCTGCGATCGAAGCTGTTGTTGACCGGGTTTCTCTAGAACGTAATGAACTTTCAAAAAATGCAAAAGACATGGGCAGTGCAGCTCAGTTTGTCTCACTTACAATTATTGTAAGTACTTGGGCAATAATTTTATTTTTATAAAAAACATCTTTTATTAACAATAAAAAAAATCCTCGCTAAATGCGAGGATTTTTTTATTGGAATGCGAACTTACATCATGCCGCCCATTCCACCCATACCGCCCATATCAGGCATAGCTGGTTTTTCTTCAGGAATCTCTGTGATCATACATTCTGTAGTCAACATAAGACCTGCTACCGATGCAGCATGTTCTAATGCAGAACGAGTTACTTTAGCCGGATCAAGGATACCCATTTCTAACATATCGCCATATACGCCAGTTGCAGCGTTATAACCATAGTTACCTTCACCTTGTTTAACAGCATTGATTACAACTGATGGCTCATCACCCGCATTTGCAACAATTTGACGAAGTGGAGCTTCGATTGCGCGACGCAAGATATTAATACCTGCAGTCTGGTCATCGTTTGCACCGGTCAGGTTTTCGATAGACTTAACTGCACGTACAAGTGCAACACCACCACCAGCTACAACACCTTCTTCTACTGCTGCACGAGTTGCATGAAGCGCATCATCTACTCGATCTTTTTTCTCTTTCATTTCAACTTCAGTTGCTGCACCGATTTTAATTACCGCTACACCACCTGCAAGTTTTGCTACACGTTCTTGAAGTTTTTCTTTATCGTATTCTGAAGTAGATTCTTCAATTTGAGCACGAATCTGCTGAACACGCTCAGCAATTTGAGCAGCATCACCAGCGCCATCAACAATCACTGTATTTTCTTTAGAAACAGTTACCTTATGCGCTGTACCCAAGTCTTGAAGAGCTGCTTGTTCTAAAGACATACCCACTTCTTCAGAAATAACAGTTGCACCAGTCAGGATTGCGATATCTTGAAGCATTGCCTTACGACGATCACCAAAACCAGGGGCTTTAACAGCACAAACCTTGATAATACCGCGCATGTTATTTACAACAAGTGTAGCAAGAGCTTCGCCTTCTACATCTTCAGCAATAATAAGAAGCGGCTTACCAGTTTTAGCAACTGCTTCTAATACAGTAATCAATTCACGGATGTTACTGATTTTTTTATCAACAAGAAGGATGTATGGGTTTTCAAGCTCAGCTGTTAAAGTATCTTGCTTGTTTGCGAAGTATGGAGAGATATAACCACGGTCAAACTGCATACCTTCTACAACATCAAGGGCATCTTCGAAGCCAGAACCTTCTTCAACAGTGATAACACCTTCTTTACCCACTTTTTCCATTGCCTGAGCAATCAGCTTACCTACAGTCTCATCAGAGTTTGCAGAAATCGAACCTACTTGTTCAATTGCTTTAAAATCATCCGCAGGTTTCGCAGTTGTTTTAATGTTTTCAACTACAGCCTTTACAGCGATATCGATACCGCGTTTCAAATCCATTGGGTTCATACCAGCAGTTACTGATTTGATCCCTTCATTTAAGATTGCTTGAGCAAGTACAGTTGCAGTCGTTGTACCATCACCAGCAATATCGTTAGTTTTAGATGATACTTCACGAACAAGTTGAGCACCCATGTTCTCAAATTTGTCAGAAAGCGAAATTTCTTTAGCAACAGTTACACCGTCTTTAGTGATATGTGGTGCACCGAAAGAACGGTCAATAACTACGTTACGACCTTTAGGGCCTAAAGTTACTTTTACTGCATCTGCTAGAACATTTACACCCGCAATCATTTTTGAGCGAGCTGAATCACCAAATTTTACGTCTTTAGCTGACATGTATTACTCCAAATCTTTTAAAATTTTTAATCTGATCAATTAAATGAGAATCACATTTAAGCTTGAAGAATTAACCTTCAAGAACAGCTAAAATGTCAGACTCTTTCATAATAAGAAGTTCTTCACCATTTACTTTTACGGTTGTACCTGCATATGTACCGAACAATACTTTATCACCAACTTTTACATCTAAAGCACGCACACCATTATCAGTCACTTGACCATTACCAACAGCAATGATTTCACCCTGAGCCGGTTTTTCAGCTGCTGAACCAGGTAACAGGATCCCACCTGCAGTTTTAGTTTCTTCTTCTACACGACGAATAACTACGCGATCATGCAATGGACGAATGTTGCTCATAAATAACTCCATCAGACTAAGTCTTATAAGTATTAGGGAAGACGATGACTTATTTATTCCTTGGGTCACCATCAAAATTAATTTGATGACACTTTTGTGGGGATGGAAAAATTCGCTTCAAGGGGAAAATAAAAAAAAATTTAACTTTTTTGTATTTTTTTTATTCACATAGAACAAAACAGGATATTTAAAGCAACTTTTATTGGTTTTTTACAAAATCACGCGTGCTTTCATCAAAATAATAATGTTGAAATTCTCCATTATTTAAAATGATATTAAAGCTATTTGGCGTTTCTCGATATATACGATTCGAAGTTGCTGTCCCTGCATGCACATCATAAATCGGATGCTCTACATTTAAATGAAATTCTTCTTTTAAATCATATACGGCAACATTATGTAAATGCCCGTGTAGCAATGCATACACATCATGGTCAGCCCATTGCTCTACAGCCATTTTTGCTAAAGCAGGACAATCATTTTCATGCCTGTCTTCGATTTTAGTAAAAAATGGTTGATGACTGACAATTATTTTTAATTTATTACTGGGAGCAGACTGCAGTTTTTGATCAACTTCATAAATTTGTTGAACTGAAATATGTCCTTTTGTGTGTGAACGACGTCGAATGCTATTCACCCCGATTAAATAAAAATGTTCCGTTTCTAAAGTTTTTTCCAGACTTCCAAAAAACAATTGATAAAGCGCAAACGGACTAAAATAACGATCCCACAAATGATATAGCGGAATATCATGATTCCCCGGGACAACAAAATAAGGAACATGTAAAGACTCTAAAAACTCCTTACAGGCAAAGAACTGTTTTAAACGTGCACGTTGAGTCAGATCACCACTTACAACGACAACTTCAGGCGTATTTTCGAGACAAAACTTTTTTATAGCCGAGATACAGACTGGCCGTTCTGTTCCAAAATGCACATCAGACAGATGTAGCAGCATATGGCACCATTATTCTTAATGCATTCTTTTCCACTGAAATATTTAATGGTGTATCAATTTCAAATATTTCTCCATCAACAGCTACAGTTAATTTTGATTTTTTAGAATAAACCCTTACCAAATCAGCTGAAAAACTATATACATCTGGTACTTTTTCAATATTCCCCCGAATAAGCTGAAACAACATCCTGAATAGTGTGATTTTATCTCCTTTAGCAATCACAACTCCTGCAACATGCCCATCGGCTGCATCTTTGGCAATTTTTAAGTTCATTTCTTTCAGTTGCAGCTGATTATTGCCAAAGAATACTAATGGTGTTTTTACAGGATAATTCTGACCATCAACCTCCACCTCCAGTTTAAGCTGCTTATTTTCTCTTAATAAAACATCCAGACCCGATGTATAGGCATTAATTAATAAACGACCAAAACGTTGGTTAAATTTTTCTCTTTTTTTTATAAATAAAGGATATAAGCCCAAGCTCGCATTATTTAAATAAATATGCTGATTAATCTTTGCCACATGAGATGCTCTGGCTTCACCAGTAGCAATAACTTTTGCCGCTTCAGCAATATCTAATGGAATATTAAGAACTCGGGCAACATAATTAAACGTCCCTAATGGTAAAATCCCCATAGGTATATCCTGGTTCAGCAACTTTGAAGCCACTGCATTTAATGTACCATCACCACCTGCGGCAACAATAACCCCCCTATCGGCTGACTTTCGGTGTCGATCAAAAATCTTTTCCATTAACATATCGAAACTTGGCTCAGAATTTATTTCAAATACCTGAATCTCAAAATCATGAGTTGTGAAAATTGTTAAAATTTTTTCATAAACATCATCTTTATCACTCGCATGGAAACCTGATTTTTCATTATAGATAATTGATAAGGGTTTCACATCTATCACCGAAACTTTGATTTAATTAAAGTAATAGCATTAATTTTGCCGAATAAATGTGCAAATGATATATTTTTTATGTAAAAAAATAATGACGATAATTCAATTTATCGATCTACTTAAAACTCGTCAGCTTTTCCATACAACACATTGTTATAT
>NZ_OOGT01000369.1 GCF_900323515.1 Acinetobacter stercoris
TTATATGAATGATCAAAAAAAACTTTTGTTTATAGTTGCACATATATTCTCCAATTTTCACAATAAATACGTAAAATAAATTAAAAATAGTGCTTTCCTCTGTGCACAAATCAAACAATTTACCGTACAATTTAGTCTTCAAATTTTTTATTTTTATTTATGAAATGGAACAAAAAAAGAGTACCCAAAAACGTCAGCAACTTTTAAGTGCTGCACTTGATGTTTTCTCCCAATATGGCTTCTCTGGGGCGAGCCTAGATGAAATTGCGCAATTAGCCGAAATGCATAAATCCAATATTTTCTATTATTATGAAAATAAGGAAGCGTTATACGTTGAAGTTTTAACGACAGTAATGCAGAAATGGCTTGCTCCCTTACAAGTACTTGAAGCTGACTTAGAGCCTGTTCAGGCATTAAGCCAATATTTGGAGCAGAAAATAGAAGTTTCCAGAACCCAGCCTAAAGCATCTAAATTATTTGCTTTAGAAATTATCCAAGGTGCGCCGCACATTCTTCAAATCTTAAAAGGACCATTAAGAAAGCTTTTTAAACGTAAAGCTAAAGTTATTTTGAACTGGCAAGAACAAGGTAAGATTTCTGATCAGATCGATCCCGAGTTACTGATCATCAATCTTTGGAGTATCACTCAAAATTACGCTGATTTTAGTACTCAAATCGAGATGCTAACAGGAAAAACCTTACGTAATAAGAGCATGTATCAAAAAACAATTGAACATACTGTTCACTTAATCCTCTATGGCGTATTACCACGCTAAAAATCCTTTCTGATGTTAATAAATTTTCTTTAGAGATTATTTATTTTGGCATACGACCATAGTTCTCTATGGTCGCCAAAACTAAAATGCCTTTTAAATATCTTGATATAATGATAAAAGCTTACGTGCTCCAAGCAATAAATTCTCTTCCCAATCCAAATGCGCAGTATCGTTTGCCCCATCAGTAATATATTTTACAGAAATCAATCTAACATCCAGCTTTTTACAGACTTTTGCGATTGCATATCCCTCCATATCAACCAAATTACAGTCAATTTTGGGCTTACCTGTTTCAAAACTATCCCCTGTACCACATATTCCTTGTTGCAAATGCGGAAAATATGGTTCTAAATCAATAGCTGCCGGGAAATGCTCATCCATTGGTGTGACACCAATCTCAAAACCGAGTGGTGAAACATCCATATCCCGTTGTACAAAACGAGTAACTTCAATCAATGCATGTGCATCAAATACTGAACTACCCGCACTTCCTAAATTGAATAATGTTTTACAGCCTGTTTTTTGAATAACTTCATAGGTTTTAAAAGCAGCATTGATCTTGCCTATCCCGCTATAATGAACCTGAATATTTTCCTGTTCAAATAAGCCTTTGGATTCATTTGGTAAAGCCATCATCAATGCAAGATCTTTTTTCATTACGAAATACTTCTGAATAATTGGTTTTATTTAAATTGAAAATAAAAAAAGGTGCAAATGATTTAGGGATACTCGATCTGGATCTGTTCATTTTTCAAAGCGGTTATATCAACGAGTGTTTTTAAACAACACTAGACATACCTTGAAAGCTCCAAGGATCCTAATGATCAGATGACCCGATTATTGATGAATTTTTTTATGATTAAAATCATGTTCTTATTTATTG
>NZ_OOGT01000341.1 GCF_900323515.1 Acinetobacter stercoris
CCATTATTCTGAAGACATTCGGAATAATGGTTTTACATTTATTTCTTCTGATACATTCCAAAAAATACAGCAATCAGGTAATTTTTTCAATGTTCAGAAAAGTGATATTCAAAATTTTATAAAAAGTTGGGATGATCTACATTTAGACCAGTTCATGTCAGATCAAGGTAAATACCGAACTCGAAAGCATGCTACTTTTACCATGGAAAACGAGAGTAAGATCATTCTCAAAAATAAATATCGCCCCCATTTTCAGACTGTTGAATACAATCCTTTAAATGGTGGTATAGCCAGATATTTTACCGAAATCGACAAAAATACACTGGAAAATCCAGTCTTCAAAAACCTCTTACAATTTGCTTATTCAGTTTTTTCTGAAATAAAAACTGAAAACTGGTTTATTGAAGCGCACCAATTCAGAATCAAAGCCCAACCCAATGATATTGGTAAACCCACGCCTGAAGGTATTCATCGAGATGGTGTCGATTTTGTGCTCATGGCAATCATCAACAGAAGAAATATTACTGGTGGATTGACCAAAATTTATAATTTAGAAAAAAAATTAAAAACCCAATTTTTATTAGACACATTTTTAGATATTGCACTGGTAGATGATCATCAGGTTTATCACAGTGTAACTGAAATCCAGGTTGAAGATGTCCAAAAAAGTGATATCGGTTTAAGAGATGTTTTAGTTATTACGTTTAAAAAGGCATAGGAATAATGGGAGAGTTTGTTGCAGTTATCCTGATCACAATTTTAGCGGTAGTCAGTCCTGGTGCCGACTTTGCTATAGTGACCAAGAATAGTTATTTATATGGCAGGAAAATTGGTGTCCTCACGTCATTAGGAATTTCTCTTGGCGTATTAGTTCATGTGACTTATACGCTAATTGCAGTTGCATTCGTAATGACCTATACACCGCATATATTAAATGTTGTTAAATATATTGGTGCGATTTACCTTATCTATATCGGCTATAAAACCTTTACCCAAAAGCCAGTCACGGATACATCTTCCATAAATGCAATAAATCCCTCCCAGGCATTGAAATATGGTTTTTTTACCAATGCCTTAAATCCTAAAACGACATTATTTGTCATCAGTACATATACCCAGATCGTAAATGTTTCCACCCCCAAAATTATATTAATTGGTTATGGACTATTTATGTCTTTGGCTCATTTTATCTGGTTTTCTATTGTTGCCATCGTTTTTTCTTCCATCATTTTGAGACAAAAGATGCTGGCTAAACAGGTGATGATTAACAGAATTATTGGAGTAGTTTTATGCTTATTAGGTGTGATTCTTCTTTTTGCAAAAATTAAATAGGAATGGATAACATGAAAAAAATGGCTTTTATTGATATGGAAGGTGTACTTGTTCCAGAAATATGGAAGTACATTTCAAAATATTTCAATATTCCCGAGTTGTCAGTCACAACTCGGGAAGTAGCTAATTATCAGGAATTAATGAACTATAGAATCGATATACTTGAGAAAAACAATATAAAATTAGAGCAGATTACAGACATAATTCACAATTTAAAACCGATAGAAGGCGCAAAAGAATTTTTAGAAGATCTGCACTTAAATAAAAAATTTGAAATAAAAATTATTTCAGACTGTTTCTATGAATTTCTTAATCCTTTCTTTCCAAAAATCGGCATTTCCTCACAAAATGCTTATTGCCACAATCTGGAAATGAATGAAAATGGATTGATAGAAAAAGTTAAATATTCACGTAAAAAAGGAAAGCATGAAATTATTGTAAAGTATCAAAAAGAAAATAACTCGATGAAAGACAGTATCGCGATAGGTGATGCTTTCAATGACTTCACAATGCTACATCTGGTTGATCATGGTTTTTTATTTCAACCATCTGAAGAAGTTAAAAGGAATGCACCCATATATTTTCACACGATGCAATCTTATCAGGAAGTTATTCACTATCTTGATGAGTTAAGAACATGATTGATAGCTAAAGAATATAAGGAAGTAAGTTGTCAGGCTTCTGATCGAGCAGGCATGAATAAATTCAGTGCAAGCTATATGGCAATGATTGCAGTGTTTCCAATTCTAAAATAAAAGATAAATTTTATG